>NZ_JADYXE010000037.1:0-49703 GCF_015864465.1 Pseudoalteromonas sp. SWN29 | reverse complement strand
ATTGAATTGACTGTGCCGAATAATTACCGAAATAACTATTCTGTTGGTCACTCAGTTTTCAATTGAGACTCTAATTTGTTTGCCTCGCTACCTAAGTAGGTTGGCTGTTAGAACTCAATCTGTACGAGTGCCCACACAGATGATTGCTTTATATTGTTAAAGAACGTTTTGAGACGCTTTAGCGTCTCAAGGGATGCGAATAATACACCCTTTATTTTTCGAGTCAACACTTAGTTTTAAACTTTCTTTCGACAATTTAAAACCGAAGTTTTATTTAACTCTCTGAGGTAGTTCGTGCCTCGCTATGCGTTGTCCGCTGCGCGTCGCCATATCCCGTCTCAGTGGGGTCGCATTATAGGGAGCGACGGATTTTACGCAAGCGTTATTTGCATTAAATAGTAATTAAAATTAAGCCCCAAGCAAGCACACATGATAAGCACAAGTTACCCACAAAACCCTGTTGATAACTCTGTTTTTACATAGCTAAACCATGCTAAAGCTTTTAATTAAAACCCTAAAAATGCAAAAAGCACCTTATATAGGTGCTTCTCAAAAGTAATAGTTAGTAGAGTCTAATATAAAATACTATATAACTTGCGACGATATTTCGCTGCAAGTGCATCGCCATCGGGTAAAGAGGCGATAATTGCTAAAAAGCTTGGTTTTGCTTCGTTGAAGTTCAGATCTTTTTGTAGCACTGTAAATAGTATATCCAATGCTTCTTCTTTTCTGCCTGCTTCATTGAGTAAAATACTGAGCTCTTCTTTTAATTCTAAGTCATTTGGATACTTTTCTACTTGTTGTTGCTTTTCTTTAATCTCTGGTGAGTCTTTTGCTTCAAGCGCAGCTTCGCATTTTGCTTTTATATTATTAAAGTAAGCATCTTGCTCTTGTACGTCTATTGTATTTATAAGCGCTTGCGCTTCATCTACCTTGTGAATTTGAATACATATGTCTGCAAGCACTAATTTGATGCGTGCGTTACCGCTGTCTATTTCATAAGCTTGCTTTGCATAGTTAAATGCAGCATTTAGATCCGACTTTAATAACGCTTGCTTCGCTTGCTCTAACAGTAAGTCTTGTTGCGCAGGTAAATGCTTTGCTAGGGCTTCGCGTATTTGTACCTCACTTTGAACACCTGCAAGTAAATCTACTGGTGCAGAGTCTTTTAATAGTACAAGCGTAGGCAGAGTTTGAAGACCAACTTGTTGCGCAAGTTGAGAAGCGAGTGCTTGCTCTGCATCGCAATCTAGGTTTGCTACTACTATATAGCTTGCATATTCAGCCGCTACTTTATCTAAAATTGCAGCCTGTCCGATGCAGTCAGGACTTTGAGGAGAGAAAAAATTAAGCAACACCAATTTTTGCTGTGATGTTTCACCGAGTACTTGTTGAAGGTTTTGCGCATTAATACTAACTATGTTGCTCATTGAATTGATTGCCATATTCATCTATTTAGGTTTTTATATGGTGGTGAACATAATAATTACAAGTCATATACCTAAATCACTCGGTATACATATTCAACTATGAGGGAAAACATGAAATTAACTTACCTAAGTGCAATACTTTTATTAGCAAGCCCATTTGTACAGGCAAATGGGCTTGATTTAAATTTAAGCAAAACCATGCCAGCTATAGAAAAGTTTTACCTCGATTTACACCAATCGCCAGAGCTTTCTTATCACGAACAAAAAACGGGTAATAAAATAGCGAATAAATTAACTCAGCTGGGTTTTAAAGTAACAAGTAATGTAGGTGGTTTTGGTGTTGTTGGCATTTATAAAAACGGAAGCGGTCCAACCGTGATGATCCGTACTGACACCGATGGTTTACCTATTATAGAGCAGACAGGAAAGTCCTATGCCTCAAAAGTTAAAGTCATAGACGAGCATGGTGCGAAAGTAGGTGTAATGCACGGTTGTGGCCACGATATTCACATGAGCTCTTTTATTGGTACTGCTGAGCAATTAATAGCACACAAAGATCAATGGAAAGGCACTTTGATGATGGTTGCACAGCCTGCCGAAGAAGTGGGCGGTGGTGCTAAAGCAATGCTAAGCGAAGGACTATTTAGTAAATATGAAAAACCTGATCATATAATTGCTTTGCATGTAAGTGCTAGCGTCCCCGCTGGTAAGGTATCAATGAAAAATGAATACACTATGGCAAGTGTAGATTCTGTTGATATTACAATAAAAGGTAAAGGTGGTCATGGTGCTTATCCGCATACAACTATAGACCCTGTGGTTATAGCTGCACGCACTGTACTTGCTCTACAAACAATTACTTCCCGAGAACTGTCACCGCTAGAGCCTTCAGTTATTACGGTTGGTTCTATTCATGGTGGCTCAAAACATAATGTTATTTCGGATGAAGTAAAGTTACAACTCACTCTCAGAAGCTATAACCCCGATGTAAGAAGCGCTCAAATAGCTGCAATAAAACGAATCACGGCAGGTATTGCACAAAGTGCTGGCCTAAATGAATCAAACTACCCTGTAGTATATGTACATGAAGATGAATCTATTCCATCTACTTATAATAACCCTGCACAAACAGACATTGTTAGACAGTCTATCGCAAGCGCAATTGGTGATACTAATGTGCTTGAAACACAAGCTGTAATGGCTGGTGAAGACTTTGGCCTATACGGACGCACCAATGAAAACATCCCTATTACCTTATTTTGGCTAGGTGGTGTAAACCAAGCACAATACGCGGATTCAATAAAAACAGGTGAAATACTCCCTTCCCTACACTCTAGTAAATTTGCACCTGATTACAAAGTTGCAATTCCTACCGGAATAAAAGCAATGAGTAACGCTGCTGTTGCTTTGTTTAACCAATAAAACGTTGTTTTAAATAGCTCAGCGTTAAGTTGCTGCTGAGCTTTTTTTATAACTCGATTTTTTAGACGTTGCTTTTCCACTTCGTTTAGCAAAACGTTTTTTAGCTGAGGTTTTTGGTAACCTTGCGAATGCATTGCTATCGCAGTTTGCTGCTAATTGTACAAACCCATTTAGCTCAGCAAGTAAAGGCTGTAAAAATTGCTGATAACTCATTACTTGCTGCGCGATATCACCTAAGCTCGATTCCCACTTTGCGGTTAAATCAGGACTCGCTAAACCTTGTGGTAATACGCTAATAAGGGCAAGTCCCGTTTCGGTCGCTCTAATTGACTTACCTTCACGTTTTAAAAAGCGCCGCTTGAATAGCAACTCGATTATTCCCGCACGTGTTGCCTCAGTCCCTAAACCATCAGTGTCTTTTAATACTTTTTTAATTTGTGGATCTTTAACATAACGGCTAATGCCCGTCATCGCAGCCAATAATGTAGCGTCGGTAAAATAAGCAGGAGGTGATGTATGCTTTTCGACCACTTCGCCTTGCTCACAAAAAAGAGGCATACCTTTAGTTAAAGGAGGTAACGTAGCTTCATCTTTTAATTCAGACTTACCCATTAATACCTTAAAGCCCAGGCTTACATCTTGTTTTGCATTTGCTTTAAATAATCCGCCAGCGATTGTTATCTCTGCTTTAGTTTCGTTATATATATAGTCGGGATAAAACTGAATTAGGTAATGGCGGCTTATTAATTGATATACCTTCGCTTCGTCACCGTTCAAACTCGCTGACTTTAACTGCTTAGCCGTAGGCACAATGGCATGATGCGCAGCCACTTTTGAATCGTTAAAACATTTACTACGCTTTTTTACATCAGCCCCGTTTACTAATTCACTGCTTTGCCCACCATTAGCACTTATAGCTTTAAAAATAGCTGATGCATCTTGATGGTGATCTTTAGGTAAATAACGATTATCCGAGCGTGGGTAAGTAATTAATTTATGACGTTCGTAAAGTATTTGGCAAATATCCAACACTTTTTGAGCTGGCATACCAAATGCTTTAGCCGCATCTATTTGCAGTGCAGATAGGTTATACGGTAATGGAGCACTTTGTTTTTTTTGTTTTTGGTCAAGTGAAGTAAGCTCAGCACTTTGCTTTGTAATGCGTGAAGCAACATTTTGTGCGAGTGCTTTGTTAAGTATTCGCCCTTCTTCATCTTGATGTGGCTCACATGCTTTACTAGGAACCCACTTAGCTATGAATGGCTGGTTATCTGGAGTAAGTAAATGCGCCAGTACATCGTAAAAAGGCTTAGATACAAAGTGTGCTATTTCGTTATCTCTATTAACAACAAGACCTAAAATAGGGGTTTGTACTCGCCCTACCGAAAGCACATTACCAAACCCTGCTTTTTGCCCAGCTAGTGTGTATGCACGTGTTAAATTCATACCAAATAGCCAATCAGCACGAGAGCGCGCTAAAGCAGATACACTTAACGGAATAAAATCTCGATTAGAACGCATAGTACCCAGTGATTTTTTTACCGCCGATAAGTTTAAATCACTAATGAGTAAACGTTGCGTACTCTGCTTTTTAGCCTGACTTATTTTAGCTTCTTCAATTACTTGATCGACTAGTAGCTGGCCTTCACGGTCTGGATCGCCAGCGTGAATAAGTTGCGAGGCTTGTTTAATTAATTTTTTTAAAACAGTGAGCTGTTTGCGAGTTTTGGTTTTGGCTTTTAACTTCCACTGTTCAGGTATTATAGGTAAGTGTTCAAACTGCCACTTTTTAAAGCGCTCATCGTAATCATCGGGTTCTGCTTGTTCTAGCAAATGTCCAATACACCACGACACACAATCGCCATTAGCGACTTCTATATAACCATCATATTTTTTATGTGGTTTTGGTAACGCATCAGCAATAGCGCGTCCAAGTGAAGGTTTTTCTGCAATGTAGAGTTTCATAGCCTGCTCATCACTGTTTATATAAACAGTAGTCTAGCACAGCTATTTTAAAGGAGGGAACTTTTTGTAACTATTGGCTAGCTGGGCTTTTTTTGTCTTTTGTTAAAATATAAATAAGCGGAAGATAACAAACAACAACGGTGCCTATATTAATAAATGGCAATAAGGTTTTATAAATGTATGTACTATAAGAAAGATCCCATAAATGGCGGTCGACTAATCTAAATAGCTGTAAAATTGGTGCCATAATAACAACCAATTGACCTAATACGCATTGCCATAAATAAACCTTATCTTTTAAACCCAGATATGCGATGAGTGCCATCCAAGCAATATCATTAAAGGCCCAAACAAGGTATCGATAAACATAAATCCCATTATCAAACTCTTTCAAGTAAGGATGAATAATGGTTCCATATAAAAAAAAAGCGGCTGTAATTAAAGCGAAACGCAGGGCCAAATAATCTTTTCTAAAATAAAAGATGAAAATAGCAGGGCTTAAAATAAACACCCAACTAGTATCTAATATCAATATAGTCTTTAAAAACCATTCAGGCATTAGAGTTAATCAAGTTTTTTTTCATCATCGTCATTACCACCGCCATTTCCTGGCATATGACCAAACTTATCGACCTTTTTCATAAACTATTCCGTTACATTTGTTAAAGAAAGCATACTTTATGATAAATAAGTGTGTTTGCCAATAAAAGTTATCTTACATCTATAGGAGCTGACTCTTTTGCTTTACCTTGTAATATAGATATTTCTACTCGGCGATTCCTGCGGCGATCTTCATCGGTGTCATTAGGCACTAATGGCCTTGTTTCAGCTCGACCAACCACCATCATTCGGGTTTTATCAAAGCCTTGAACTTTTTGCAGTTCACTTGCAACGGCTACTGCCCGTTTTGACGATAAATCCCAATTGTTAATATATAACTCATTCGACACCTGAAAATCATCAGTATGGCCAGATACTGTTATTTCACCAGGTACATCTTTTAACAGCACACCAATATCTTGAATTATAGGTTTAAACTTAGGTTGTAAAAATGCACTACCTGAAGGAAATGAACCATTTTCCCTAATTCGAATAATTATTTGCTGCCCTAATGATTCAAGTTCTATTGCGCCATCAATTATTTGCTTTTCAAGCTGTTGTGCAATTTTTTTAACAAGCTCATTAGTTTGTTCCTGATCGGCTGCTGAGGTTGCTTGCTCCGATGATTGTTCTTGAGAAGTACTACGAGACTCGCCACCGCGTTTATCTCCGCGTTGCTCTTGCCTGCCGCCAGCTGAGCTTTCATCGCCAGCCTGAAACTCTAACATTTGTTGAGTCATTTCGACTGTTTGCTGCTGAATGGTTTCTATTGGGGTTGGCTCTGGTTTACCTGGGGTAAACTCCATGGCAATAACAGAGGTCCCTTTAGGGATGTCTTTTACTTCAATTTTATTCTGCACACCAAAAGCAAACTTCATAGAGCCCGCAATTTGTTTAAACTTAAGTACATCCATTTCTGAAAACGCGAGCAAGAGTACAAAAAAGCACATTAACAGTGACATTAAATCGGCAAACGTTCCCATCCATGCAGGTAGACCTGGTGGTGGGCATTTGCACTCTTGATCAGACATAGTTACTCCTCGGTATCTACTTTGCGTTTAGATTCAGCTAAGTAATTTTTCAAAATACCTTCGATTACTTTTGGATTCTGACCATCTTGTATACCTAAAATAGCATCCAAAATTAAACGCTGATTCATAGCTTCCTCATCTTTACGCAGTTCAAGTTTTACCTGAATAGGAATTGCCACTACATTGGCTAAAAACGCGCCATATAAAGTTGTTAATAGTGCTACTGCCATTGCAGGACCAATTGCCTTCGGGTCATCCATGTTAGACAACATTGCAACCAAACCAATTAGAGTACCAATCATGCCCATTGCAGGCCCTATATCAGCTAACGACTTAAATAAACCCGCGCCCAATTCATGGCGAGTCGTAGTTAGAGAAATATCTTTTTGAAGTGTAGCGCGAACTACATCTGCGTCGTGGCCATCAACGAGCATATCGACGCCTTTGCGCATAAAGGGGTTTGGAATTTCAGCTTCTTCGAGTGCTAAAAAACCGCCTTTACGAGCTGAATCAGCAAGTTCTACTGCTTTTTCGATAAGTATTTCTGGCGTTTCGATTTTAAACATAAACGCTTTGGCAACAACTTTACCTATCCCCAAAAATTGCGACATAGTGAAGTTTGATAAAACAATAAAGAGTGAACCACCAAATACAATAACCACAGACGGGGTATTGTAAAACATAGCCATTTCACCGCTACTACTCATAAACATAGACATGACAATTAAGCCAATTGCGCCTAGGATCCCGATTATGGTTGCTAAATCCACATTTCCTCCAGAAGTTTCATGCTTAATGGCCTTATCATAAACTTTTATTATTAACTGCTTATCGGCAACATATTGAATTGCTTAAGCCATTTTTATAAATAAACATAAAAAGCAGCCTTTAGCACTATCTTAGATCAAGTTATAAGGGCTACCTAATTATCAATTGATTTATTAAACCAACAGACCGCTATTAAGGCTTTATTAATGCACTTGAAATATAATTTAACGTTATAAAGGTAAAAAACCAATATCATCCTTTGACCTAGTTTAGCATTCCCCCTAAAATTGACCCTAAATTTATTATGTAAGCTGAAATAAAGATGGCGACTAAAAAACCTGAAAACTTAAGTTTCGAACAAGCACTAGAAGAATTATCTACAATCGTTAGTGACATGGAACAAGGTGACTTATCGCTTGAGCAATCGTTAAAGCAATTTGAGCGTGGAATTGCATTAGCAAGTGCTTCATCAGGGAAATTACAGCAAGCAGAACAAAAAGTATCAATTTTGATGGGGAATGGCGAAAAGTCAGTACTTACAAATTTTGATAATGATATGGAATAGCTGTGAGCATAAAAAATCATATTGAACGTGCTCAAAAAGATGTAGTAGCGACCTTACAACAGCATTTTAACCAGCCTCTAGATACAGAAGAAACGGTAAAGAACGCCACCCAGTATGGATTATTTAATGGCGGTAAAAGATTACGTCCATTTTTAGTTTATGCCACAGGTAAAATGCTCGGCGCAAACCATCAAGACTTAAACGTACTTGCTGCTGCAATTGAGTGTATTCATAGCTATTCGTTAGTCCATGATGACTTACCAGCAATGGATGATGACGACTTACGCCGCGGACGCCCTACTTGTCATATAGAGTTTGGCGAGGCAAATGCAATTTTAGCCGGTGATGCTCTTCAAACTCTTGCTTTTGAGCTTATTGCGAATCACAAATTTGAATGCTCATCGCAAACACAAGTAAAAATGATTGCTACACTTGCCCATGCATCAGGCCTTCAGGGTATGGTTGGCGGACAAGGCCTTGATATAGCAGCAACTGATAAAGTAATTACCGTACAAGAGCTTGAGCGAATACATAAGCTAAAAACCGGGGCTCTAATTAATTGCGCAATTACACTTGGTGCACTGTGCAGTGAAAAGGCTGATCAACAAACCTTAGAAAATTTAAGTGTTTTTGGGTATGCTATAGGGCTAGCATTTCAAGTACACGACGACATTTTAGATGTTGAAGGCGATACAGTTATTTTAGGAAAGCCACAAGGCTCCGATATTGCCGCGAATAAAGCGACATATCCGGCGTTATTAGGTATGCTAGGCGCTAAAGAAAAGGCGCAAAATTTAATACAACAAGCCCATGAAGCGTTAGCAAATATAGATGCTGACACAACACTTCTTGCGTCGCTAGCAAATTACCTAATTGAGCGTGACCACTAATTTTTGCTCATACGTATTGCAATTAGCACTGACATTATTACTCAACATTAATTATCCGTAAAAGCTTTGAATTAATTAATGTTAGCGAAGGATATATATAAAACCATGACACTTGATAGTAGCAAGTATCCATTACTTAATTTGGTTGACGAGCCAGCCCAATTGCGTGACTTAGCGCAAGACAAACTCCCTGCATTTAGCAATGAGCTGCGCGATTATTTACTCAACTCAGTATCGCAAAGTAGCGGTCATCTAGCGTCTGGTTTAGGGACGGTTGAACTAACCGTTGCGCTGCATTATGTTTATAACACTCCAGACGATCGCCTAGTTTGGGATGTGGGTCATCAAGCTTATCCGCATAAAATTCTTACTGGTCGTCGCGAGCAAATGCACACCATTCGCCAAAAAGACGGTTTACACCCTTTTCCTTTTCGCGATGAAAGCCAATACGATACGTTTAGCGTAGGCCATTCAAGCACCTCTATTTCAGCTGCCTTAGGTATGTCTATTGCTGCACAAAAAGAAGGTAAAGGTCGAAAGTCTGTAGCCATTATTGGTGACGGAGCTATAACCGCAGGCATGGCATTTGAAGCGATGAATCATTTAGGTGATGTAAAATCAGACATGCTTATTATTTTAAATGATAACGAAATGTCGATTTCTGAAAATGTTGGCGCATTAACAAATCACTTTGCTCGAATTTTATCAGGTAGCTTTTATACTAACATTCGTGAAGGTAGTAAAAAGTTACTCTCAGGAGTGCCTCCGGTAAAGCAACTTGCCAGTAAAATGGAAGAGCACATTAAAGGCATGATGATCCCGGGTACCTTCTTTGAAGAATTAGGCCTAAATTACATTGGTCCCATTGATGGTCACGATGTAAACATGCTTGTAGATACATTACGTAATATGCGTAATTTAAAAGGCCCACAGCTTTTACATATAAAAACGCAAAAAGGTAAGGGCTATAAACCGGCTGAAGCCGATCCTATTGGCTATCATGGTGTACCAAAATTCGATCCGAGCACAACTAGCCTACCTAAATCTAAACCTAGTGCTGCTACTTTTTCAAAAGTATTCGGCGATTGGTTATGTGATATGGCCGAACAAGACAGCAAGTTAATGGCTATCACGCCTGCAATGCGCGAAGGTTCAGGCATGGTACGTTTTTCTAAAGAGTTTCCAGATCAATACTTTGATGTGGCCATTGCTGAGCAGCATGCGGTTACTTTAGCTGCTGGCTTTGCCTGTGAAGGTTTAAAACCTGTTGTTGCTATTTACTCAAGCTTTTTACAACGTGCGTATGACCAATTAATACATGATGTTGCACTGCAAAACTTACCTGTATTATTTGCCATTGACCGCGCTGGTATTGTGGGAGCCGATGGTGAAACTCACCAAGGTGCGTACGATTTAAGCTTTATGCGCTGCATTCCAAATATGGTAATTATGGCACCAAGCGATACCAACGAGTGCCGTCAAATGCTGTACACCGGCTATAAAGCAAATTGCCCAGTTGCTGTTCGTTACCCTCGCGGTAGTGCAGGTACTGCAGACATTGAAAGCACTATGCAACTGCTTGAAATAGGTAAGGCAGATACAATTAAGAACGGCAGTAAAATTGCCATTTTATCGTTCGGTACATTACTTGAAAATGCACAGCTTGCTGCAGATGAATTAGATGCAACGCTTGTTAATATGCGTTTTATTAAACCACTTGATACCGCACTTTTAAATGAGCTTGCAACTAGCCACGATGTAATTGTTACGCTTGAAGATAATGCGATTGCTGGCGGTGCCGGCTCTGCAGTTAACGAATTCTTAGCAACGCAAAAAGCTGATATTAATATCCTTAACTTAGGTATTCCTGATGAGTTTATTAAACACGGCACCCAAGATGAAATGCACGATGAAATGGGGTTAGGCGAGCAAGGAATATTAACCGCTATTAAAGCGTTTATTAATTAACTTCCTATACATCTAAAGTTGAGCATATTAAAAAAGGAGCCTAGGCTCCTTTTTTAATATCAAATATTGCTGATCAGCGCATCCACACTTTAATATCAGCTAGGCCATTGCTTTGTAAAATACCTAATTGTTGATCAACGTTAGAATTTTGTTCAAACTCAAATGCATCAAGCTGATCATCAAACGTAATATTTGCAACACCATCACCACCGCGCTTTTTAACTTGGTGTAGTGAAATATCAGCTAGGTTAATAGATGTTTCCCAGCTAATTACCTGCCCACCCAAAAGTGGTAATGGATAAAATGACCAACCAATTGATGCCGTGATATTAGTTGTTTTTCCATTTGGTAATTGGAATAAATTAGCCGCTATTACTTTACAAAGATCTGAAGCATAGCTGTCTATTTTATTGCATTTAAAATCACGTAATAATAGTAAAAACTCATCACCACTCCAACGTGCCACATAGTCAGAGCCCTGCGTACGCGAATTTAATAATGCAGCCATTTGCTGTAAGCAGCTATCACCTGCAATTGGGCCATAGGCATCATTGATACGGCTGAAATTATCAAAGTTAATAATTACCAGCACCAGTGACTTGCCTTGTGCCTGCAGCGATTGTGAATTACGTTGAAAGTGTTCAATATCTTTTGGAAGTTGATCAAACAAAAAGCGGCGGCTACGCAGCCCCGTTAGCTCATCTGAGTGACTAACTAATTTAAGCTGTGAATTCACTTGCCCTAATTTATCATTAGCTTGACGAAGCTCTAAGGTACGCTCGGTGATCAAGCCCTCTAATGCTTCTTGTTTTCTACGCTCTTGCGCTCTAAATACCCAAAAAATGAGATAAAAAAGCAAAATAAAGCCACTGGTAATTAAAAGCCTAAAGTAAATAGTTTCGTCAAAGCGCTCAGGCACTACAAAACCGTATTCTACTTCTTGCGCTTTAGTCCAATCTTCACCTTGGCGCTTCGCTTCTAATTGAAACAAAAACGAGCCTGGAGGCAAGTTAGTATAAATAGCTTCACGTCGCGTATTAGCATAGCGCCAGTCACTATCTAAGCCACTTAGTTTATATCTAAATTCAATACTGTTTGGTGCATAGTAATCAATAGCTGTGTAAGTTAGCGTTATATCACGCTCGTCTGTTTCTAATGATGGTTTTTTACCAAGCGCAGCGGTGGTTAAATGACGAAGTGGTGTTGTTATTGTTTCTATTGTTGGCTTTAATGCAAGCACACCAAATAGCTCTACATTTTTAGGTATTTCAACAACACCTTGTAAGCTTGGGTACCAAATAGAATTACCGGTGTCTGCTACCGCATCATGCCCAAGTCCACTACAACATTGATTTGCTTTACCATCGAGTTGACGGTCAAAAGATGAAATTACTTCTTCTACTTTTAAGCTTTTTATCTCTGTTTTAAATTGCTCTACAGGCATTCTGTAAACACCTTTCATGGTGCTTACCCAAACATGCTTTAACTTTTCATCATATTCTAGGCTAAATATAGAACCATACGGTAAACCATTAGCTGCATCGAGTTGACGCCATTGCCCTTGCGTACTTCTGTAAAAAAGCCCATCGTTAAGAGAGCCGATTAAAATACCCACGCCATCTATATGTAGCACGCTAGTTACGTATGCGCTTTCAAGTGTTGTTTGGTCGCCAATTTTTTCAATGCCACGGTCTGTAAAATAATATGCGCCTTTACTAGTACCAATTACACCAAAGTTTGTTTTATCCAACACGTAGGTAATAAACTTACTACCTAAAAATGCGTTATAAGCAAAAGGCGTTAAACCAGCATAGTTTAATCGATATAAACCGCGTCCGGTGCCAATCCAAAACCCGCCTTTACTAGAGCGACTTATTGCAAATACCGGATTATCGCGAAGTGCTCGACCTGGAACGGTATAAAGTGTCTTGTTTTCAAAAACAAATAATCCACGTCCTGTAGCTATATATAATCGTTCACCATCAAATTGTAGATCGTGTACTGACGCGTACCCATATTTACTACTTGGGACTAAATTAATAAAACTTTTATCTAAATCGAAATAACCGATGCCGCTTTTGTTAGCAACCCACAGTTTTCCATCAGGAGCTTGACTGATAGCCATAACAGATTCGGTCATATCTGAAACCGCAGAATGCCTTTCCACTCGCCCTTCATGAGCAAGCCATAAACCTTCACTAAAACTTGCTAACCAAACGTTATTTTTATCATCTCTAAAAATATCAGCAAACCATATACTTTGATCAAGCTGGCTAGGCTCAACCCACTGCCACTCACCGGTTTTATCTCTGAATAATAAACGTCCATAAGTCGAAACCCATAAGCCACCATCGGTATCACTCATAAACTTATAAACGGCTGAGTTATTTGCATTAGGTAAAGGAAAAGGTCTTAGTTCGTCATCTAAATCTAAAAAGTATGCACCTAGCTCAGAGGCTATATACAAATTACCGTTTAAGAATGATAAATCGTGCACTATGGTTTGCGCTAAGCGCTCTGGTAACGATATTTTAGCGGTAAGCTCTAAACGTAGTTTAGAAAAATCTGATGAATTTTTTGTAAGGCGTAATAAATGACGATCGTTAACCAGCCAAATACCTTCAGGAGAGAGTGCCATTTGGCTAACAGAGCCCACAATTTGGGTAATTACTGTAGCATTTACAATAGGTAGGGGACCATTTACTTCAGTGCGTAAATCAACTTGCCCTCTATCTACATAGTATAAGCCGTTGGCCGCAATCCATATACTGCCTTTAGAGTCCTCAAGAATATCTCTTACAGGACCTTTAATATTAAATTCTTGTGCTGCAAATGTGGCAGGGTTAATAACTACCAAGCCACTTTTAGTGCCTACCCATAACAAGCCACTAGAATCGACTAAAAGCTTATTAACAGCGTTACTAGGCAAAAATGGGCTATTTTGCGTGTTGTAGTTTGTAAATGTTGTACCATCAAAACGACTTAAACCAAATTGAGTACCAAGCCACATATATCCTTGCTGGTCTTGTACTACGCTTTTAAGCGACTGTGATGGCAAACCATCTTTTATATTCCATTGCTTAACTACGTAATCAGTAATTGAAGCCCAACTTGGCGTCGCGCACAACATAAGTACACAAACCAGTAAAAATCGCATCATATTGCTGCCACCTAGTTAAACAAATCAAATATAAAAATTAAAAGGGTAATAAACCCGCTTTTATTAACGCTTGTAAACATATAAGCGAAAAAATACCCGCCAGTATATCGTCGGCCATTATACCTAAACCGCCATGCACTCGCTTGTCTAGCATACGGATTGGGCCAGGTTTTGCTATATCAAAAAAGCGAAATAACAAAAAGCCAACGAGTAATGTTTGCCAGCTAAGTGCTGCGCCAATCATGGTAATGTAATAACCTGCCACTTCATCCCATACAATAGCAGGATGGTCATGCACGCCTAAATCATCAGCCGTTTTACCACACGCCCATATACCAAATATGCTGATCACTACAGCAAATACAATTTGCAGCCATAGCGGATAATACATAGTCATAAAAATGAATGGCAGTGCAGCAAAAGTGCCAAATGTACCAGGCGCTTTAGGCGCAAGCCCAGTACCAAAACCCAAACCAAAAAACTGGTGTGGACGCTTTAAATTAAACTTTCGGTTATTGTTCAAACCAGCTCCTTTGCAAAGTGCTCAAAACCTTGCTGCTTAAAATCAAACTTTTCACCGTTGTGTAAAAGTTCAATTTGGCCATCGCCACTCTTAATTTGGCCTATGCATGTTGCATCTACACCATATTGACGCAGTTTTATATCTAGCATACTTTTATTACTATCAGGTACAGTAAAAATTAATTCGTAATCATCACCGTAACTTAGAATAAATGGAAGTTGCTGATTAAAATCAAGGCTTGCTTTCATTGCGTCTGAAGTCGGAATACTTTCAATATTGACCACTGCATTTACTTGCGACATATCAAGTATATGGCTTAAATCAGCGATTAAACCGTCCGATACATCAATAGCCGATGATGCAAGGCCTCGTAACACCTGCCCTGCAGCAACTCGTGGTGTTGGAAAGTCAAAGCGTTTATTTAAGTACTTTAAGTGCTCAGGCTCAATACTTATATCTTGTTTGCGAGACTCAATTGCAAGTCCAGCGTCACCAAGCGGACCCGTAACATAAATCCAATCACCCACTTTTGCGCCACTACGACGAAGTGCAGTACCTTCGGGCACAGTCCCTTTTGCACAAATAGTAATAGTTAATGGGCCTTGCGTGGTATCGCCACCAATGATTTGCACATTAAAGTATTCTGCAATTTCATGCATGCCTTCAGTAAACTCTTCAATCCACTGTGGGTCAATACTTGGCAAGGTTAACGCAACTGAAACCCACGTTGGCTCAGCGCCCATTGCCGCTAAGTCACTTAAATTAACAGCAAGCGCTCTGTGACCTAATGCACGAGGAGAAATATCATCAAAAAAGTGTACGCCAGCAACAAGAGTGTCTGTTGTAACGGCAAGTTGGCAGTTTTGTGGAACGGTTACTAAAGCGCAATCATCCCCTATACCTAGGTTTACATCACGACGGGTGATCCCGCGACCTTTAAAGTAGCGGTTAATTAATTCAAATTCCTTCATACACAAAAAAGCCGGCCTATGCCGGCTCTCCTCTTTAACGGTTTACTTACTTGCGTAAATGCTTAACAGCTTTATCAAGTACACCGTTTACAAATTTATGGCTGTCTTCAGCGCCAAATATTTTGGCCAGCTCAATACCTTCGTTGATAGCAACTTTATAAGGTACATCTTCACGGAACTTAAGCTCATAGCTGCTTAAACGTAAAATTGCGCGCTCAACCATATCTAAGTCATTAAACGGACGTGTTAAATGTGGTGATACAGCTTCGTCTAGTTGCTTATAATTTACAGCAACACCCGTCGCTAAATCTTTAAAGTATTCAACATCAATTTTAGTAACGTCTGTTTCGATCAACATTTGTTGTTCGATATCGGCAATTAAATTGCCACTTATTTGCCAAGAATAAACGGCTTGGAGTGCTAAGATACGTGCTTTACGTCTTGCTGCTGGTTTCACAAAAATTCCTTAAACTTAAATTTTATCTAACACATTAACCATTTCAAGCGCGCCTAAAGCAGCTTCGCCGCCTTTATTGCCCATTTTGGTGCCAGCACGCTCAATTGCTTGTTCAATGCTTTCTGTGGTTAATACGCCAAATGCAACCGGGATATCATACTCAAGTGATACTTGCGCAAGACCTTTGTTTGATTCGCCAGCAACTAGGTCAAAGTGTGGTGTACCACCTCTGATCACTACGCCTAATGCGATGATTGCATCATACTCTTTTTTTGCCGCAACGCGTTTAGCCGCTAAAGGTAATTCTACCGCGCCTGGTACATAAACAACGGTAATGTCGTCATCAGATACGCCACCAGTGCGTTTTAGCTCATCAACAGCACCTGCAAGGAGGCTGCTGCCAATAAAGTCATTAAAACGAGAAATGACAATGGCAAACTTTTTGCCAGGAGCATACTTACTACCTTCAATAATTTTCATTTGATAACCCTAAAAATAAGTTCAAGCGGTTGCGATTGCGCAAAAATTGCTGCGCATCATACCATAAAAATAAAATAATAGCCTAGTTTAAGCGTGATGCTTATTGTGGCTCAATGTAATCAACAACTTCTAAATGAAAGCCCGAAAGTGCATGATACTTTTTAGGACGACTCATTAAACGCATCTGTTTAATTCCCAGATCGGCAAGTATTTGCGAACCTACGCCTACAGTACGAGATGTACCTTTGAATTTACGTGGCGTAACGCTTTCGCCCGCATCAGCTGCTGCAAATGCTTTTACAGTTGCCTCTAACTCTTCAGTGCTTTCTTGCTTACCTAAAATAACTAAAGCACCTTCATTTTTAGCAATATAGGCCATTGCTTCAGAAAGGCCCCAGCTGCGGTCAGCACTTCTGTCTGAAAGTAGGATATCGTTAAAAGTGCTTTGCAAATGTACACGTACATTTGTCGGCTCTTGCTCTTTTATGTCGCCATTAAGCAATACGTAATGTAATTGGCCGTCAATTGTGTCTTTGTAAGTCATTAAATCAAACTCACCGTGAACAGTAGGCAACTTACATTTTGCAACTTGCTCAATTGTCGTTTCATTTAAGTTACGGTATTCAATTAAATCAGCAATAGTACCAATTTTAATATCATGCTCTTTCGCAAAAACTTCTAAATCAGGGCGACGCGCCATGGTGCCGTCAGCATTGAGTATTTCAACAATAACAGATGATGCTTCAAGCCCAGCTAAACGTGCTAAATCACAGCCAGCTTCAGTGTGTCCTGCGCGAGTTAATACGCCACCAGGTTGTGCCATAATTGGAAAAATATGACCAGGCTGAACAATATCAGTTGGAACTGCGCCTTTTGCTATAGCCGCTTGCACTGTACGCGCTCTATCAGCAGCAGAAATACCGGTTGTAACACCTTTTGATGCTTCTATCGACATTGTAAAGTTAGTCGAAAATGCAGCACCATTGTTTTTAACCATTAACGGTAAATCAAGTTGCTCGCAACGATCTTGCGTCATAGTTAAACAAATTAAACCACGGCCATGAGTCGCCATGAAGTTAATCGCTTGTGCGCTAATATGCTCAGCAGCTATTATTAAATCGCCTTCATTTTCTCTATCTTCATCATCCATTAAAATAACCATTTTACCGGCTTTAATATCATCGATGATTTCTTGTGCGCTGTGTAAATTCATAAATTTGCTCGTGTAAGTTATCAGTTTCGTTATTTAATAAAACCCGCTTTTGCGAGTAAGCTCATCGAAATATCAGAGCCCGTTGGTTGCTCTGCACCTTTTATAAGGCGCTCTAAATAACGTGCAATTTGATCGACTTCTAAATTAACTTGAGTACCTACTTTAAAATGAGCAATTGTGGTTTGCTCACTCGTATGTGGGACAATTGTTAATTTGAATTTATTACCTTCTACAGCGTTTACTGTCAGGCTTATACCATCAATACATACCGAACCTTTGTACGGAATGTATTTCATTAAATTTTCGTCGGTTGTAAGCCAATATTCTGTTGCTCTAGCGTTTGCTGTAATACTTGTGATAGTCGCAATGCCATCAACATGGCCAGATACTAAATGACCGCCCAAACGCGAAACCGGTTGCATGGCTTTTTCAAGATTAACCGTTTGCCCTAAAGCATAGTGAGCAAAACCGGTTAAACCAATCGTCTCGGTAGATAAATCAGCACTAAAGCCGTCAATATGTTTATCAACTACGGTTAAGCAAACGCCATTGGTTGCAATGCTGTCGCCTAGCTTTACGTCTTCCATATCAAGGTCAGTACTTTGAATGCGAATAGCTAAGTCGCCCTGTTTTTTTTGTAATAAAGCAATTTTGCCTGTGGCTTCTATTATTCCAGTAAACATAGCGCTACTCTTTTTTATTAAGTGGTTTTAATGAGCTTTTAACGCGGTGATACGTAAATCGTCACCAATGCGCGCACATTCATTAAATGTTAAATCAACGGTGTTTTGCATACTCGTCAATTCAGAAAAATTAACTAAACTGTTTGCATCATGGCCCATTAATTTAGGCGCCAAATAAAAAACAAACTCGTCAACTAAATTAAGCTCTGTCATTTTACCAGCAAGTGTTGCTCCGCTCTCAAGCCAAACATTATTAAACTGCAGTTGCCCAAGCTTTTCTAAAACAGCCTGTAAATCAACTTTACCGTTACTTTCACTTACTTCAATATGCTTTACAAAATGCGGCCATTGCAGTGATTTATCAACCTTATTCGTAAATATTATTACATCACTTTGGATTTTAAATAAAGCAAGATTGGGCGTTAAACGATTCTGTGAATCAATTATAACACGCACGGGCTGGCGAAGCGGTAAATCGGTAGGTAGCGTGCAAGGCAACTCGCTTGGTCGTACATTAAGTTTAGCATCGTCTACTAACACGGTATCGGCACCGGTTAAAATAGCGCAGCTTTGCGCTCGGTATAATTGTACGTCTTGGCGAGCAGCGGGACTTGTGATCCACTTACTTTTCCCATTTTTAAGCGCTGTTTTACCATCTATGCTTGCTGCCATTTTACAGGTCACATAAGGTAAGCCTTGCTCCATTCGCTTAAAAAAACCTAAATTTAATGCACGAGCTTGCGATTCAAGTAACCCATAAGCAACGTCAATACCGGCATCGCTCAGTATTTTAAGACCTTTACCTGCAACTTGTGGATTTGTATCAACCATTGCGGCAATCACTTTTATCACCCCTGCGGCTTTTAAGCCTTCAGCGCACGGTGGCGTACGTCCATAATGACTGCAAGGCTCGAGCGTTACATAAGCAGTTGCACCTTGTGCATTATCGCCAGCTATTGCTAGCGCATTGACTTCAGCGTGACCTTGCCCTGCTAACTGATGAAAACCCTCACCAATTATTTGGTTATTTTTAACTAATACACAGCCAACATTAGGATTAGGCGTGGTAGTAAACCGCCCTTTTTTGGCAAGTTCTATGGCGCGTGCCATATACATTTCGTCATGTTCGGTAAAAATAGTTTGGCTTTGCATTGTTACTCCCCTAAACGGGCAATTTCTTCGCCAAATTCGCGTATGTCTTCAAACGAACGATAAACAGAAGCAAATCTTACGTACGCTACTTTATCGAGTTTTTTAAGTGCTTCCATAATACATTCACCCACCAAATGGCTTGAAATTTCTCGCTCACCCGTTGCGCGTAGTTGTGATTTTATTATATTTACAACTTCATCTACTTGCTCGGTACTCACTGGGCGTTTTTCGAGTGCGCGATTTAAGCCATTTAAAAGCTTATCTTCGTTAAACGGTTCCCGGCTGCCATCTTGCTTAACAACGCGAGGCATAACCAGTTCAGCGCCTTCAAATGTAGTAAAGCGCTCGTGGCAATCGTTACATTCACGACGTCTGCGAACTTGATGGCCTCCGCCTACAAGGCGTGAGTCAATTACTTTAGTATCTTTTGCGGTACAAAATGGACAATGCATAACTCGGTACTTCCGTTTTAAAACAAAAAAGACCGCTAAATAGCGGCCTTTTATCTTAGCAAAAAACTAAACAGTTGTGATCTAAATTACTACTGCTTATGCAATTAAGCGTATACAGGTAATTTTGCACAAATTGCTTTAACTTTTTCTTTAACTTGCGCCTGTACAGATTCATCAGTGATGTTATCTAGTACGTCACAAATCCAGCCAGCTAGTTCTTTAGACTCAGCTTCTTTAAAGCCACGACGAGTGATTGCAGGTGAACCAATACGCAAACCAGAAGTAACAAACGGTGAACGTGGATCGTTTGGTACAGAGTTTTTGTTAACTGTAATGTTAGCGTTGCCTAGGGCAGCGTCCGCATCTTTACCAGTGATATCTTTATCGATTAAATCAAGTAAAAATAAGTGGTTTTCAGTTTTGTCAGATACGATTTTGTAGCCACGTTCTTGCATAACTGCAACCATTGCTTTTGCGTTTTTAACAACTTGTGTTTGGTATACTTTAAACTCTGGTTGAAGTGCTTCTTTAAATGCCACTGCTTTTGCTGCAATAACATGACATAAAGGACCGCCTTGGCCACCAGGGAAAACAGCGCTGTTAAGCTTTTTGTAAATAGCTTCGTCGCCACATGCAGAAATAATTAAACCACCACGAGGGCCTGCAAGTGTTTTATGCGTAGTTGTTGTTACAACGTGTGCATGAGGAACTGGGCTTGGGTAAACGCCTGCCGCAATTAAGCCGGCAACGTGAGCCATATCAACAAACAGGTAAGCACCTACTTTATCAGCAATTTCACGGAACTTAGCCCAATCAACAATACCTGAGTACGCTGAGAAACCACCAATGATCATTTTTGGTTTGTGCTCAAGTGCTAGCGCTTCAACTTGTGCGTAATCAATTTCGCCTGTTGCTTCATCTAGTCCGTATTGGATTGCATTGTAAAGCTTACCAGAGAAGCTTACGTGAGAACCGTGAGTTAAGTGACCACCATGAGCTAAGCTCATACCCAGTACAGTATCGCCAGCGTCTAATAATGCTAGAAAAACAGCAGCATTTGCTTGCGAACCAGCATGTGGCTGTACGTTAGCATAGTCAGAACCAAATAATTCGTTAGCACGGTCAATTGCTAATTGCTCAACAACATCTACATGCTCACAACCGCCATAATAACGTTTGCCAGGGTAACCTTCTGCGTATTTGTTTGTAAGCTGTGAACCCTGCGCTTCTAGTACGCGTGGGCTACAGTAGTTTTCTGAAGCGATTAGTTCGATATGCTCTTCTTGGCGAGCAGTTTCTTTGGTTATCGCGTCAAATAACTCTGGATCAAAATCCGAAATATTCATGCTACGTTCTAACATTGGGGTCTCCTAGGGCAACGTGTATGGTGTTTTTTAGAGGCTTTATTGTACGCTTTAAACGACTCTTTGCCTACGCTCTTAAGTTGAGGATATTTAAACAGGGATTGAAAGTATTTCACAGCCCTTTTAAGATGATATTTCTTAATAAACACATAACTATTTTAAATGAATTTTATTTCCTACATTTAATTAGCTAATGAAAGCGGCTTGTTTTTATTATTTACAGTTATAAAAAAAGCGGCCTAAGCCGCTTCAATTACTCTTTTTCACTAACCTAACTTAGCGAGCATTTCAGTGCGTAATGCGTCGTAATCGGCGTTCATATCGCTTGCTAGGCATGGTTTTGCTAGTGCATCAGCAAGTGGTTTTGGCATACCTAATTCAATATTTAAAATATCTTCTACGCTTTCCTTAAACTTAGCGGGATGAGCTGTCGCTAAAAAGATACCCGCTGCACCCAGAGCACGATTTTCAACAAGACCTTGGTAAGCAATCGCCGTATGAGGCTCTGCAACATAGCCAGTTTGTTGAATTTTTTTCATCACGGCTTGCGTGTCTTGCTCGTTTACGCTTGTTGAATAAAAATTATCGTAGCTAAACCAGTTATTATCTAACATTGTTTGTACACGCGGCCAATTGTTTGGCTTACTTACATCCATCGCATTCGAAAGCGACTCAAGCGTTGCGTTTGGCGTCCACGTTTTATCAAGCATAAAGCGCGGCACAGTATCGTTTTGATTTGTTGTTGCGCTTAATTTACCCACAGGCAAACCAATAACAGCACCAATCATTGCGGCGCACACATTACCAAAGTTACCACTAGGTACTGATATGTGAGCGGTTGCGCGTTTTTCTTTTGGTAGCAGTGCAATTGCCTCAAAGTAATAACAAACCTGAGCAACTAAACGGCTAATATTAATTGAGTTTGCAGAGTTAAGCCCAAGTGTTGATTTAACTTCTTCATCTAAAAAGGCGTTTTTAACTAGCTCTTGGCAATCATCGAAGCTGCCTTCAACGGCATAACAATGAATATTATTACCTAGCGTAGTAAATAGCTTTTGCTGAGCAAGAGAAATTTTGCCTTTAGGGTATAAAATAACAACATCGATATTTGGTTTATTGTAAAATGCATGCGCAACTGCCGCGCCGGTGTCGCCCGATGTTGCAGTTAAAATAGTTACTTTTTCATCTTTATTAAACTGCGCTAAACACTCTGCCATAAAGCGACCGCCAAAGTCTTTAAACGCAAGTGTAGGGCCATGAAACAGCTCTAAACAGTATGTATTCTCTTCAACTTCCACCAGCTTAACTGGAAAGTTAAATGCATTTTTAACCATTTGTGTCACAGTGTCGCTTGGCAGCTCATCACCAATTAGGTGAGATAATATTTTACCACTGCGTGTAACAAAGTCCATATCAAGCAATGCATCAACATCGGACAGTGGGGCAAGGGATTCAGGGAAAAACACACCTTGATTACGACCCAAACCTGTTTTTACGGCTTCAACGAACGACACTTTTTGTGAGCTATCTTTTAAATTATGTAATTGCATGACTACCTATCCTATAAAACTGTTAATTGACGCGTGCCGTCGTTATCTAATTTACAAATGTGGCAAAAGCCTTGCTCGTTAATGTAATTGGTTTCTAACCACTGCGCGCATTGCTGTGCAGCTTCAAGTGTTTTACACACACTAAATAAGGTTGGTCCTGCGCCCGAAATACTGACTATTTCAGCGCCCAGCGCTGGCAAGCTTGCTTTGGCTTCACTAAAGCCTTTTATAAGCGGTGCGCGGTAAGGTTCTGCTATTTCATCTTTCATTATGCTTAGCGCATCGTCAAAACGATTAGTTAACAGCAAGCTACTAAATGCCGACAAACGCTGAGCAAACTCAACACTTGCATGCATGTTCAACTCTTTTGGTAAAACAGAGCGCGCTTTTGCAGTGTTGAGTGAAAAACCAGGAAACGCAGCAACGTAGTACCAGTTTTCATCAACAGGCAGTGCAATCGATTTATCAGGAATTAAATCACCTGTTAACTGCAAGCCACCTAAATAACATGGCGTGATGTTGTCGTAATGACGACCGCCACTTACTACAGCTTCAAAGTCAGCCATCAGTTCAATAAGCTCAACCTGACTTAAATTAGTTTTTGCAAACTTATCAAGGGCAGCAAAAGTAGCCACGACCGAACATGCACTAGAGCCAAGCCCAGAGCCAATTGGTAAGTTCTTTTTAAGCTCGAGCTTTACGCTTGGCATAGTAGGCGCAACATGCGCTCTAAAATGCACTAAGCACTGGTACGCTAAATTTTCATTAGCATCACTTGGTAACTTGTGAGCGTACTCGCCTGTGCAAATAAATTCGTCGCTTGGTGCTGCGCTTACAACGGCTACATCACCTAACAAACTGCCATCAATTGGCGCAAGCGCTGCGCCAAGTGCATCAAAACCCACTGCAAAATTACCAATAGACGCCGGAGCATATACTTCAATCATAACGAGCTCCTAGCGCGATAACGTTTTTAAAATATCAGCAAATACACCCGCGGCTGTTACTTCCGAGCCGGCGCCATAACCACGAATTACAAACGGACGTGGCTGGTAGTATTGGCTTAAAATAGCCAGTGCGTTTTCACCATCACGAATGACACTAAGCGCATGCTTTGCATCTACCGCTTCAATACCTACTTTACAGTGGCCTTCTTTAATTGTGCCTACATAGCGAAGTACCCTACCCTCGCTCGCAGCGCTTTTGATACGGTCGTTAAAATCAGCATCTAAGCTTGGTAGTTTTGCCATAAACTCATCAACATTATCACCTTGTGCAAAACCTGGTGGTAATACTGACTCAACTTCAATATCGCTTAGCTCTAATTTCATACCGGCTTCGCGAGCGATGATCAATAACTTACGTGCTACATCGGTACCCGATAAATCATCACGAGGATCTGGCTCAGTAAAGCCACTTTCTTTGGCTTTAATAGTTGCCTCAGAAAGTGACAAACCATCTTGAAGTGCGCCAAACATATACGAAAGTGAACCTGATAAAATACCGCTAAACTCTAATAACTCATCACCGGCACCAAATAATGACTGTAAGTTGTCGATTACTGGTAAGCCTGCACCAACGTTCGTTTCGTATAAAAATTTACGATTATTCTTTTGCGTTGCTGCAATTAAATCTTGGTAATACGTGTATGAGCTTGTTGTTGCTTTTTTATTGGCAGCAACCACATGAAAACCTGCATTTAAAAAGTCTACATACTGCGCAGCAAGTGCATCCGACGACGTACAGTCAACAAGCACAGGGTTTACTAAATGATTTTGCTTAACAAACTGCTCTACTAGTTTTAAATCAAACGCCTGCTCAGATGAGGCCAATTTTTGCTGCCAATCACCAAAAGCAATACCTTCACTATCAAGGTGTAATTGGCGAGAGTTAGCAACACCATACAAGTTGAGTTTAATATTACGTTTTTCAAGCCACGCTTGCTGGCGCTCAAGCTGATTAATAAGCTCTTGCCCTACTAAGCCACAACCTAGTAAAAACACATCAATTGATGGCACATGCGTAAAGAAGTTTTCATGGCATATTTTAACTGCGTCGTTACACAGCTCGCCGTCAATCACGGCTGAAATAGCGCTTTCAGTAGAATCTTGCGCAATGGCAACAATGTTTACTTGAGCTTGTGCAAGCGATGCAAAAAACTTAGCTGCTAAACCACGATGCGCGCGCATGTTATCACCTACTAACGTAACAATCGCTAAATTGCGCTGTACTTGTACAGGTTCAATAAGTCCAGCTTGTAACTCTAGTTCAAACGCAGTTTGTAGCGCATCGAGTGCAAGTGCTAAATCAGTTTCATGTACACAAAAGCTAATGCTAAATTCACATGATGACTGTGTAATTAATACTATTGATACGTTATCGTGAGCAAGTGCATTAAATACCTTAGACGCCATGCCCACTTTACCTTTCATACCTGGGCCTGAAACAGTTAGCATTGCAAGGTCTTGTAAGCTCGAAAGCGCTTTTACTGGCTCATCTGATGAATAATCGTTACCAATTAATGAACCTTGTGCGTCTGGATTATGTGTATTTTTAATTTCGCACGGCACACCCGCTTTAGCACACGGCAGTATTGTTTTAGGGTGAAGTACTTTTGCACCAAAGTAAGAAAGCTCCATCGCTTCTTTATAAGATAAAAAATCTACTTTAGTCGCTTTTTTGATGTAACGAGGGTCAGCGCTATATACGCCATCAACGTCAGTCCAAATTTGGCAAATTTCAGCTTCTAAACATGCTGCTGCAATTGCTGCTGAGTAGTCTGAGCCATTACGGCCAAGCGTTGTAAGCTCACCTTTATCATTACTCGCTGTAAAACCAGGCATGATATAAATAGTTGCAGGGTTTTCTTTAAGCACAGCTTGAAAGCGAGCTTTACTTGTTACTAAATCAGCCTCGGCGTCGATATAACCGCCAGTTGAAGCGATACAGCTTGTTGCTTCTAAGTATCTTGCATCGTGCGAGTTCAATAAAGCCTGCATTAAAGAAACGCTAACGCGCTCTCCAAAGCTAATCACAAATGCGCGAACTTGATCAGGGCAACATTGTATAAGTGACACGCCATCTAGTTTATTTTTAAGCTCGCCTAAATTTGGCCAGTGTGTAACTACCGCACCACTTTCTTCAACGTTAGCTTTCAAACCTTCACAGCGGCTTACCAATGCTTGCCATTGCTGCGAAAAATCTAACCCTTGCTCTGCAGCACTTGCAAGTGCAACTAAGGAGTCGGTCATTCCACCTGGAGCAGAAAGCACCAATAACATTTCATCTTTTAATTGTGCTTTAACTAACTGAGCTACCTGTTGTAAGCATGCAAAGTCGGCAAGCGAAGAGCCGCCAAATTTTAAAACTCGCATTGTTTATGTTCCTCATCCCATAAAACGAAAAAAGGCCTGTGTTCTAAGTGAACACAGGCCTTTAAATTTGTTGCACCGACCTATGCCACTATCCAGTAAGAATGATGGTTGTAATAATAATGGTCAGTACGCGATTAATTGTTTTCATATGTTAAGACTGCCTTAACAAAGGCTATGCTGTCAACCCTAAATTAAAAGATAAAACAGCCTTTTTTAACATGAAAAAACCTAATGAATGCCAAATTTATGCAATATTTCATTCAAGCTTGATTTATTAATAGGTTTATCAATAAAATCAATTGCGCCAAGTTGGGCGACTCTTTGCTTCATTTTCTCCTGTATATCAGCAGAAATAACTAAAACAAAGCACTCTATTTTTTCTGTTTTTATAGTTTCAAGTACTTGTATACCATCAACCTCTGGCATGGTGAGGTCTAGGCACAGTAAATCAAAGTTTTGTGCTCGCAAAAGCGCTAAAGCCTGCGCCCCATTTGCAGCTTGTTGTATTTGAGCGTCTATACATTCATTTAAACACCGTACGACTTGTTTACGGGCAACTGCAGAATCATCACAGACTAATATCGAGAATTTCATCATGTTTACTACTATACAACCATCAAAGTTATTGAAAGACCGCCCTCCTTGCATTTTATACACTTTAACACGTTCCTAAATACTCAACACATTAATAATTTAATACCATGATAAATATAGAGTAAGTCCATATTAAATAAAAATCGAAATCAAATATCAGCTAAAGTGATAATACTTAACATGTAACAAATAGACTACTTTATAGCTTAGTTTAATTACTTTGGTACTACACGCCTATTTTTTAGGTTTATCTTATTAAATTTTAACTTTTTTATTTATTTTTAGAGGTTTATTGACTAACTTTTAAGTAACTACCGTAACGTTATAAAAATAATAATGGATGAACAAGTCACTTATGTTACAAAAGAGCCTTTCTAAGAAGTTACTAACTAGCGTTTTGTCCGTTTATTTTTTACTTACCTTTGTAGTGACTTGCGGACAAGTGCTTGCTGAATACGTTAATACTAAAGATTACATTCGCAATGAACTCAGTACCTTGCAAAAAACATTTAGCCGCAGCTTAACGCGTGCTATTTGGGAACTTAATACCAAACAAACAATTACAACGGCAGAAGGTCTACTCGCCATCCCTATGATTGAAGGGATTATTGTTCGTGACGACAGTGGCGAAATTATTTCACAGTTAGGGCGATCACTTGACATACACAAGCTATACAATCAACAACTTGTTCAAGAAGAAGTTATTTTAGAAGATACTAAATCTGGTTTATTTGGTTACACTTTTCCACTTATTTTTGAATTTTCAGGACGCGCAACCCAAGTCGGTGACGTTACGCTATTTTCTAGTCGTGAAGTTGTATTTAGTCGCATTATGGTATCAATCTATTTTTTGATTGGTAATGCGATGATCAAAACAACATTTCTGATCATTCTGTTTTTAATGGCATTTAGAAAACTCCTAACAGAGCCTTTAACTGAACTCACTGAACAACTAGAAAATTTAGAAATAGATGAGCTAGAAGGCCAGCACATAGAAATAGAAACAGAAGAGCATAACGAACTAAAAGTAATGGAGCAGTCGTTTAACAAACTAATAGATAAAGTAGTTCAGTATAGAAAAGAACTTGAGCATACCCAAAAAGAACTCATTATTAGTAACGAAAAGCTTGACCATCACAACATACAGCTTGAACAAGACGTAGCTCGTAAAACATCAAACTTAAGCCAAGCAATGATGGATTTACAACAGCAAAAGTACGAACTCGAAAAGCAAAAAATTGTCCTCACCGAAGAAGTAGACTTACGCCGAAGTACAGAGCAAGAGTTAATTACAAAACAAACTGAATCTCAGCGATATATCGAAGAGCTCAGCCTTGCACAGGAGCGTTTGTTAGGCACAGAAAAAATGGCTGCGCTAGGCGGGCTGGTGGCAGGTATTACGCACGATATAAATACTCCCATTGGCATTGGTGTAACAGCAATCTCGTTTTTACAAGAGCGTTTAAATAAACTCGAAAATGCTTATACCGAAAAAACGCTTTCACCAAAAGCACTAGAAGAATTTATTAATGAGGCCAAGCAAAGTGCCAGTCTTTTAACAACCAATTTAGATAGAGCTTCAGAGCTTATTGCTAGTTTTAAACAAATAGCGGTCGATCAAGCTAGTGAAGCAGTAAGAACCATTAACTTTAAAGATTACGTTAACGAAGTAATACGCTCACTGCACCCACAACTAAAAAAGACATCCCACACTATAAAATTAGAATGTCCTGATGATTTAGTTTTAAATTTACCCGCAGGCGCTATAAGCCAAATTTTTACTAACCTAATTATAAATTCACTCATTCATGGCTTTGAAGGTAAAAGCAACGGTGTTATGGATATTAAAATAAGCGCTGATGACACTAACTTAACTATTGATTACAAAGATGATGGTAACGGTGTTACCAACGAGCAATTAAAAAAATTATTTGACCCATTCTTTACGACTAAACGAGATGAAGGCGGTAGCGGATTAGGCACCCACATAATGCTTAATTTAGTCAAGCAAACCCTTAGTGGCTCTATTGATACAACGAGTGAACTAGGCAAAGGCTTGCGTTACTATATTCAATTTCCAAAGAACATGGCTAAGCCTCTGCCTATTTTTGATAAATATGAATAAATAAAAGTACATGCGTTAAATTTGTTCATATTCAACAGTAACAAATCAGTCATTTCGAGATACTGTTTTTATTGCTATGATTGTACAAATTTTTCAAATGGATTAATTCCCCTATGTGGTTTAGTAACCTTATTTGTTACCGCTTTAAGCAAGACGTTTCATACACTCAAGAAGATTTTGACAAAGCATTAGAGCAAGATTTATTTCGCCCATGTACGGGCCAAGAGCTTGCTACATTTGGTTGGACAAAAGCGTTTGGAAAGCATGGCGATACGCTATCGCATTTTTCTCAAAAAAGTATTTTAGTTTGCGCTAAACGTGAAGAAAAAGTACTTCCGGCTTCTGTTATTAACGAGCTAGTCGCTGAGAAAATTGATCTGATAGAAGCCGAAGAAAACCGCCCTGTTAAAAAGAAAGAAAAAGACGAATTAAAAGAAAACATTCTTCATACTCTTCTACCTCAAGCATTTAAAAAGTCGAGCTTACAATTTGCTTTTATTGACCAAGAAAACGGTTGGGTTGTTGTAAATAGCGGAAGCTTTAATAAAGCAGAAGAGCTACTGGCATTACTTCGCAAATCGCTAGGAACGCTTCCTGTAGTACCTGCGTTTGCTAACTACGACCTAGATGTATTTTTAACTGATTGGTTAACTAACTTTAGTACACCAGAGGGCTTTGCTATTGGCTCAGACGCTGAGCTTGAAGAAGCTGACGACAGCGGCGCACAAGTAAAGCTTAAAGGCCATGACCTATCATGTGATGAAGTAAAATCGCATTTAGAAAGTGGTAAACGCGTAACTAAACTTGCCCTTGATTGGCAAGAACGCCTTAAGTTTATGCTGCAAAACGATGGTTCTATCAAACGTTTAAGCTACTCTGAAACTCTAAAAGAAGAAAACGCAGATATTCCTAAAGAAGATATGGCTTTAAAACTTGATGCTGACTTTATTTTAGCTTCTGAAGAAATAAAGCAATTACTTGAAGAACTAACTGCAGGTTTAGGTGACGTTGAAGATTTAGAAAAAGCGTAAATACCTAAATACCAACCTACATAAATATTTAAGCAATTTAACAAATTAAATAGCATATAAGCAGGTTGGTATAACAGATAAAAATCCGATAGCAGTAAACTGCTATCGGATTTTTTTATGAAATTTAGAAGCACTTATTTATATATTTACACCAATTCCATTAAGTATGTGATCTAAATTTTACGCCGAAAAAATAATTCAGTTCTAGGCGTAAATTGATATAAATGGTTGTTCCCTTTGCGAAATTTACAACAAAGAAATGGGTTGTTTTAGCAAGTAAAATAGATCAGCTATTTATTGGAATTGGTATTATTAACCGCGAACAGAGTTTATACCAATCTGCTTATATACGGGTCTATTTAACGTTGAGAAAATTACGCTAGAACTAGGCGAAAATTTTTGTATCTAGTTGTTCTAAATAAAAAATTTTTAACGACGTTATAGTGCAATTTAATTCGTTAAATTGATCAAAGATTTATGCAGGTTGGTATTAGCTAACGAATGACGTATTAAAACCTAAGGTAATCATCTTTTAAGTAGGAGATTAAAGCATGGTTCAGAGGTAAGTTATGTAGAGTGATATGAGATTGTCTATATACGCATCAAGCTGGACTGCACAATAACTGAAGTTTTTGATTTTAATTAAAACCATTAACTTACTTTGTGCAGATAACTTATTTTAGCTTTTAGCGTCTTCAACTTTAGGTTGGCGATATATTTTTATAATGTGGTATAAATTTACAAGCGACAACAAGCCGTTAGTAAAAATCACAGGTGTTGCGTCAATGGCAACACCGTATGCAGTAAACACCATACAACCAAACATGTTATACCAACGTAGTTTTACTACATCTGTCATTGTTAACGATGCAACCAATAAAGCTGATGCAATATAACCTAAATATTCCCAACTCAATTGTTCTCTCCTGGCCTTTAGGTTAGCATTACATGTACTGCTAGCTTATGGCACTTGTAAGTATTGCAAAGTTACAACAAAATAAAAAAGCTAACCTGCTTAAAAAACCTGAAAAAGTTTGCCGGAAAATACCAGCAAATTCTTAAATCATTACACGGGAAATGAAGGTAAAATAATACTCTTAGCAAAGCTAATAATATTAGTAGCAAGTTAGCGTAAATTCTTAGTGTCTTAATGCTATCGTCATTAAGATGTAATAAATAGGACAAATGTCCGAAGAGCACATTGATGTTTCAATACCATTTTTCTAGTTACCTTGTTGATCAGCTTTTAACCTTTGCCGGTAGTAGCTATCAACAATCAAAAAAAGAAGTTCTGATCCATCAAGATCAGCCTTTAAGCAAGCTTGTGCTTGTACGCAGTGGCACTGTGTCGTTTAGTTACGACGTAGGTAATGGACGACGCCTGCTGTTAGGGCAATTGGATTGTAACAACACCCTTATTGGTGAAATAGAAGCGCTAAATAATAATCCGTGTATTTATACGGTCACATGCTTTAGCGATGTAACTTATAACCTTATTGAATTAAGGCATTGGCGTGCTCTGCTGCTTGAAAAGCCGGAACTAAGCTTATACACAGCACAAACCATTGCGGCTAAGTTTCAAGAGAACCAAAAAATCAATTTAGATAAGTTATTACTACCACTTAGCTATAATATAGCTAAAGATTGCTTACTAAGAGCCGAGAACAACAACCCTACGCTACTTAGAGCCTACCCAACTGTAAATGCTGAAGCCGAACGCTTTGCAACCACTGAGCGAGCTTACAGACGTGTTGTTACTGAACTCGTAGAAAAAGGCTTGGTACTTAGAAGTAACGATGGTTTACTCGCGGTCGATATACCAATGCTCAGTGAATACGTAGATAGCTTTGCCCAACTTTAATTTATTGATTAAATAATAAGTTAAGCAACGCGCTCAATTTTACGCATAAAAAAAGGCCTTAACGGCCTTTTTTTATTTATGCAAATTACTAATTACTTCTCTAGCAAAATGTCATGAATTTTCGCAAGGTCAGATTTACCAGCAATAATTTCATCTGGTGTTAAACCAGATAGTTCATGCGGGAACACTAACCATTCTTCAGACTCATGAATATAATAATCTGGAACAGTGTCTACTTTTGAATTTTTAGGCTTGTAATACGGGCACGCAATACGAATATCACGTGGTAAGTTTAAGCGCATAAGTTCAGAAAGCTTTTCTTTTAATGCAACAATACTACGCCCTGAGTCAAACACATCATCAACAATTAACAATGAATCGCCTGCATTTGCGTTCTCTACAATATAATGTAATCCGTGAACTTTAATTTCTTTTGATTGCTTACCAATACCGTAATAAGACGATGTACGTACCGCAATATGGTCAGTCTCAATGCCTTTGTAATCGTAATACTCTTGAACAGCAATACCGATTGGTGCACCACCTCGCCAAATACCAATGATAAAATCAGGACGAAAGCCATCTTGGTATACTTGTGCCGCTACGCGGAACGAATCTTCAAGCAGCTGTTGAGCTGTGATGTAGCACTTATCTGACATAATTAGAAACCCCAGTGGTGGATATAACATTTGAGCGCAGCTTAGAGTTAAGCAAAAAATTAAACTCAAACAGGTATTGGCGACAGATTTTACCGTAAATCAAACTAAATTGCTTGTCTGCAAATCAAAAAATAGGCACCAAGTGGTGCCTATTTTGTATATTAAAAGCCTATTTTACGTATTATTAAGCTTTTTCTAACAATGTACGTGCAACAGTACGCATACCTTGAGTTGTTGCGCCAGCAGCCCATTGGCTTGTGCTGCCCATGTTAAATGCAGCTGCTAAATCTATGTGTACCCAACCTTTGCCATCGTTTGGCACAAAGCGTGATAAAAAGCCTGCTGCATTTGATGCACCGCCGTAACCGCCACCTTTTTGTGCGCGGCTATTTGCCGTATCAGCATAAGGAGATGGGCAGTTTTGTTGATGCCATTTTTCAAGAGGAAGTGGCCAAGCAGCTTCCATTTCTTGAGATGCAAAACTCTCAACTTCACGTACAAGTTCTTTATCAAGTGCAAATAATGCATTGTACTCTTGACCAACAGCAACAAGCGCTGCGCCAGTTAGTGTTGCTGCATCAATAATAAGTGGAGCGCCAGTCTCACCTGCGGCCATTAGGCCATCTGCAAGTACTAAGCGACCTTCAGCATCGGTGTTTACTATTTCAACTGTTGTGCCATTTTTATAAGTAAGAATGTCACCTAATTTGTATGCATGACCCGAAATCAAGTTCTCTGCACAACATAAAAACAGCTTAATACGCTTTTCAATACCACGGTTAATAGCCAATGCTAAGCCTGCAGTTACTGTTGCCGCGCCGCCCATGTCGCATTTCATACCAAGCATACCTTCGCTTGATTTGATTGAGTAACCACCTGAGTCAAACGTAATACCTTTACCTACAAGCGCTGCACTTACTGGTGCATTTTCGTCGCCTGTTGGGTTGTAATCAAGCTCAAGTAATACAGGTGGGCGAACACTACCGCGACCAACAGCATGAATACCAATCCATTGCTGCTCAAGTAACGCATCGCCTTTAATAATTTGGTAACTAACGTGCTCAGGCGCTAGTGATTGAATAAACTCAGCGGCTTTTTCAGCAAGGCTTTCTGGGTAAATGTCATCGGCCGTACCGTTAACCATTTCACGTGCCCAAATTGCTGACGTTTTTAAATGAGCAAGTTCTTTAATATCTGATTGTGCGTTATCAACAAACTCAACACCATTTAACGATTTTGGTGTTACAAAGCCTTGATAAAAAGCCCATTGGCTTTCTGTGCACCAAGCATCACCTGCTAGTTCAACGTTTTTAATACCTTGGATTGCAATAGTACGACCAGCTTTTTGAACATTTTTCAATGTTTCTTGCTCAGACAAATGAACAGTTGCACCGCGCTCGTTAAAAGACAACGACGCATTATCGCCCCAATGGCTAGCTGCCGCTTGTTCGCTTAGTTGAACAACAAATTTTTCACTCATGTTAGAATACCCTTGCACTTAAATGTGCCACCGAGTTTACTATAGAGCGCTTAAGTTCCCAACAGCTTGAGATAAATAACATAAATCACACTGCTGTGCAGTATTTACACTTTGGAAGTTATTATGAAGTACACGCCAGCGCTGCAACCAGCCACTTTATTAAAACGCTACAAACGTTTTTTAGCTGATTTACAATTAAATGATGGCAGCGAATTTACCGCCCACTGTGCGAATACAGGTAAAATGACCGGATGCGCAGAGCCAGGCTTCGCTGCTTTTTATTCAACAAGCGATAACGCAAAACGAAAATACCCGCATTCATTAGAGCTTACGCAAAATAACTTATCGCAGCTTATTTGTGTAAATACAGCGGTGGCAAATAAAGTAGTAGAAGAAGCAATAAACAATAATGTGATAAGCGAGCTACTCGACTACAGTCAATTACAAAGCGAAGTAAAGTACGGCAGCGAAAACAGCCGAATCGACTTTTTACTCACAGACAAAAATAAACCTGATTGCTATGTAGAAGTTAAATCAGTCACATTATTAAGCGAAGATGCTCCACAAAGTGGGCAAGGCTACTTTCCTGATGCGCAAACACTGCGCGGACAAAAACATATTCGCGAACTAATAGAAATGATCGAACAAGGCCACCGAGCAGTATTACTGTTCGCAGTTTTGCATGAGGGAATAAATACGGTAAGTGCAGCAGCACATATTGATGAAAAATATGCCTCGTTATTAAGCCAAGCAATAGCAGCCGGTGTTGAAGTATTAGCATACAAAGCGACTATTTCGGCGGATGAAGTTTTACTTCATAAAAAAATAGCATTTATAGAATAGTGTATTGAGGTGTGTTTATTTAAACCAAAGGATTGAACTATTCGTAATTTGCAAAGTAAGTAACGAGCTCAAAATACAGAAAGTTACAAAAATGAATTATTTAAATTAACTTGTTTTTAAAGTTTTTGCCCATATAACAAGGCAAGTTTTAGAAAGCGAATATGTGAATTAATTAAAAGTGTAAACAAACTATTAATACACCTTTTACTCAGTAAGCATGGTTGAAGCTAATTCGATTAATTAAAAATAAATTTGCCTAGGGTATAAGATTCTGTTATTTATACCGCCGGCTAATGCTGAGGCATTAAATTAAGGATTTAGGAGAGAGTTATGCCAGACCAAAAGAAACATGGTTTATTGGCTCAAGCCGGTTTAGAACCATACCAAGAAAAACCAGGCGAAGAGTACATGAATGATGCACAACGTGCTCATTTTAGAACGATTTTAGAAACTTGGCGTAATGATTTACGTAACGAAGTTGATCGCACTAAATCGCACATGCAAGACGAAGCTGCTAACTTTCCTGACCCAGTTGACCGCGCTGCACAAGAAGAAGAGTTCTCTTTAGAACTTCGTACTCGTGACCGCGAACGTAAATTAATCAAAAAAATTGAAAAAACAATTAATTTGATTAAAGAAGATGATTTTGGCTTTTGTGAGTCTTGTGGCATCGAAATTGGCATACGTCGCTTAGAAGCACGTCCTACTGCCGATTTATGCGTAGACTGTAAAACACTTGCGGAAATCAAAGAAAAGCAATCTGGACGCGGCTAATTAATACTTATTAATTAGTTATGTCTCCTACAGCCGTTACTGCGCCTATGCGTAAATATCGCGGTCGTTTTGCACCGTCTCCTTCTGGGCCATTACATTTTGGCTCACTTGTAGCGGCTGTGGGTAGCTATCTAGATGCAAAAGCTAACCAAGGAAAGTGGTTAGTTCGTATAGAAGACATAGACACTACGCGCGTGGTCAAAAATGCCGACTCCGATATTCTTAATACCTTACATGCCTATGCCCTTCATTGGGACGAACCTGTTGTATATCAAACGCAGCGTCTGCCTTTATATCAAGATATTACCCACTCACTTTTAAAACAAAACCTTGTTTATGGTTGCACCTGTACTCGCAAGCAAATAAAAGCTATTGGCGGTATTTATCAGGGGCATTGCAAGGCACTTAATCACAACACCCAATCCGGTGCGCTTCGTTTAATTCAGCAACATCCAACGACTCAATTTAGTGATTTAATTCAAGGTGACATAAGCGTTAATAGTGCCCTCGCCCATGAGGATTACTTAATTAAACGCAGCGATGACTTATTTGCCTATCAACTTGTTGTGGTCGTCGATGATATTGACCAAGGGATTAATCGAATTGTTAGAGGCGCTGATTTAATTGAGCCAACAGCACGACAAATTAGTTTGTTTAAACAGCTCAACAGCCCTGTACCTGAATTTGCTCATTTACCTTTAGCGGTTGCCAAACCTGGTTTTAAACTGTCTAAACAAAATTATGCCCCTGCTATCAGCAAGCAAAACCCAAAACCAGCTTTAATTAGTGCATTTGAATTTTTAGGGTTGCCTGTAATAGCTGATTTAATCGATTTAAATATTGAACAATTAATCGCTTGGGGCGTTAAAAACTTTAGCTTAAAGCAGGTACCACACGTATCCGAAATACAAATTTCTCAACATCCACATAGTCAAAAAGTCCAATTTACACATTTAAGTAAATAAAATAGCTAAAAACGGCTTAATTTCAACACATCAACTTAATTTTTAAACCCTGCTGGTATATGATAGCCGCCTAAATATATGCTAATTAAGCTAAGCAGCTTGTGCTGGGTTATAACCGCCCTATTTGCTGTAACTTTTGATTGCAATACAGTGTCAATCATACCTTCTAGGAGACAGATTATTATTTCCAAGCTTTTTCAATTTTGCCGACAAATAATCGGCCCGAATACCAGTGCCGAAAGCGCTTCTGTAAGCAGTGAACCTATTGTTGTCACTCGTGGTGAGCATGGTATTTCTCGCAAACAATTTAGCCCAAATGCAATCAAAGTATTATACCGCTTAAAAGACGGTGGTTACGACGCCTACCTTGTTGGTGGTTGTATTCGCGATATATTGTTAGGCCAACAGCCAAAAGATTTTGACGTAGTTACTAATGCAACACCCGATCAAGTAAAAAAACTATTTAGAAACTGTCGCCTTATTGGCCGTCGCTTTCGTTTAGCACATATTGTATTTGGTCGTGAAATTATTGAAGTGGCGACTATGCGTGGTCACCACGAAGCGCAAGAAGACAAAAATCAAATAAGTCAATCAAGTGATGAAGGCCAACTGCTACGTGACAACGTATTTGGCAGTATTGAAGAAGATGCTGAGCGCCGCGACTTTTCAATCAATGCACTTTATTACTCAATCAAAGATTTTAGTATTCACGATTACGCCAACGGCTTAGCGGCAATTAAAGCTAAACAAATTGAGCTAATCGGCGACCCCGAAACGCGTTACCGCGAAGATCCTGTTCGTATGTTACGTGCAGTACGTTTTGCCACTAAACTTGATATGAGCATTGCGCCTAAAAGCGAAAAGCCAATTAGCGAGCTTGCAAGCTTGCTTGATAACATTCCGCCGGCTCGTTTATTTGAAGAAATTCTTAAGCTGTTTTTAAACGGCAAGGCAGAAGCTAACTTTTTAATGCTGCGTAAATACGGCTTATTCCGCTCGCTGTTCCCTGATCTTGATAAAATTTTAGATAAAAACCCAAGTGGCTTAGAACACACGCTTATTCAGCAAATGTTTCAAAATACCGACAAACGTATTAATGCAGATAAAAAAGTAACCCCAGCGTTTATTTTTGCTGCCCTACTTTGGTTCCCGCTGCTTGAACGTACTAAAAAGATTCAAAGCCAAGAGCAACTTGCAGAATACGATGCTTTCGCACAAGCAATGAATAAAGTACTAAGCGATAACTCACAGCATATTGCCGTACCTAAACGCTTTACTTTAGGTGCACGCGATATTTGGCATATTCAGCATCGTTTAGATAAACGTGCTGGCCAACGTGCTTACCGACTAACGCAGCAACCTCGCTTTAAAGCCGCTTACGACTTTTTATTATTACGCGTAAATGCAGGCGAAACGCAGCATACTGAGCTTGCACAGTGGTGGACACAGTACTTAAGCCAAGATATAAACGGCCAAAAAGAGATGGTTAAAAGCTTAGGTCATCAAGGTGGTCCTAAACCACGAAAACGCCGTCGTCCAACTAAAAAGCCAACTGAGTAATAACATGCACTGTGTTTATTTGGGTTTAGGTGCCAACCTAAACTCACCAAAAGAGCAGCTTGATAACGCGGTAATCGCGCTTAAAAAGCTGCCCAATTGTGAATTTATAAACGTATCGCATTACTATGCTAGTAAGCCTATGGGCCCACAAGATCAACCTGACTATATCAATGCAGTAGCGTGCATTAAAACGACTCTTGAGCCAGAGCAATTACTTGATTTAACACAAAGTATTGAGCTTGAACATGGCCGAGTAAGAAAGGCTGAGCGTTGGGGTCCACGCACGCTTGATATAGATACCCTATTATTTGGTGATCAAATTATAAATACGGCGCGCTTAACTGTGCCTCATTATGGTTTGAGTAATCGCGAGTTTGTGGTTTACCCACTATTAGAGCTTGCACCTGAACTTATTTTACCTAGCGGCATTGCATTAAAAACCATTGCAAATAATTTACCGCTCAACGACTTACAACAATTACCTCTGTAATTAACCTAGGCTTTTGCCTGCGAGGATATTATGTCTAAAATAACCGTTTCTACTTTAAATAAAATGAAAGCAGAAAATAACAAAATTACTGCATTAACAGCCTACGACGCTAGTTTTGCAAAGTTATTTCATGATAACGGCGTTGAAGTTATTTTAGTGGGCGACTCCTTGGGCATGGTACTACAAGGCGGCGATGACACCCTTGGCGTAACCAATCAAGATGTTGCATATCATACCCGCTGTGTACGCGCTGGTAGCCGCGAATTGTTTGTAATTGCTGACTTACCTTTTATGACCTACTCGAGCGTAAGTGATACCTGTAAAAATGCAGCTGAGCTTATGCGCGCTGGCGCAAACATGATTAAGCTTGAAGGCGGAGAATGGCTTTACGAGAGCATTAAAACGCTTACTCAACAAGGTATTCCAGTTTGCGGGCATTTAGGCCTTACACCACAGTCAGTACATGTATTTGGTGGCTTTAAAATACAAGGTCGCGAAGAAGACAAAGCACAAAAAATGATTGATGACGCGAAAGCACTTGAAGCTGCTGGCGCGCAATTATTAGTACTTGAGTGTATTCCAAGTGCACTGGCAAAACGCATTACTGACGCACTTAGCATTCCAACTATTGGTATTGGTGCTGGCAGCTTAACTGATGGCCAAATATTGGTAATGCATGACCTTGTTGGTATTTCGGCAGGTTACATTCCTAAATTTTCTAAAAACTTTTTGCTCGAAACAGGCAATATGCCTGCAGCCGTTCAAAAATATTGTACAGACGTTAAAAATGGCGCGTTTCCAAGCGCTGAACACGAGTTTAAATAATGCAGTCAATTACTGAAATCAGATCGTTACGTAGTCAAATTAAAGCATGGCGCCAAGCGGGTCTTAGCGTAGCGCTTGTGCCAACAATGGGCAACTTGCACCGTGGGCATTTTTCGCTAGTAGAAAAAGCAAAAAACTTAGCCGATAAAGTCGTTGTGAGTATTTTTGTTAACCCAATGCAGTTTGGTGCTAACGAAGATTTAGATAACTATCCTCGTACGCTAAACGAAGACAAACAAGGCCTTGCTGAACTAGGCACAGACATTGTATTTACGCCAAGTGTAGACACAATCTACCCAAACGGGCTTGGTGCACAAAGCTTTGTAGATGTACCTGATATTTCATTAGGTTACTGTGGTGGTTCACGCCCTGGACATTTTAGAGGCGTTGCCACAATAGTCACTAAGTTATTTAACCTAGTACAGCCAGATTACGCCTGCTTTGGTGAAAAAGATTTTCAGCAACTGCAAGTAATTAAAACTATGGCACGCGACCTATCAATTCCGGTTGAAGTTATTGGTGTACCTACAATGCGAGAAGTTTCTGGCCTTGCTATGAGCTCACGTAATGGTTACTTATCTGATGATCAAAAAGCGACTGCAACCGTATTATTTAAAGCGCTTAATACGTGCGCAGAGCAACTTAAAAGTGGCGAAAAAGACTTTGCAGAACTTGAAGCCGCAGCTAAAGTGAGTTTAGAACAAGCGGGTTTAAAACCAGACTATTTTGAGATTGCTCAACGAGATACATTAAAAACTGCTACAATCGAAGATACTCAATTTGTTATTTTAGCCGCAGCCTATTTTGGTGGTGTTAGATTGATCGACAATATTCAGGTCGAAATTTAATATTATAGCAACTCACTTTTAAGGATTAAGCATGCACACATTAATAAAAACAAGCGTAGTCGCCCTTACATTTGCACTATTAGCGGGTTGTCAAAACCAAGTTGAAAACCCTGAAATGAATCAGTGTGCTCAACAAAATTACCAATGCGAAAGCAACTGTGAACAGCAAACAACTGCTGAGGGCTTAAAGCAACAAGTATGCTCTGCAAAATGTGTTGATAATTATAATCAATGTAAAGCACAAGCTGAAAAATTAGGTAATATTTAATCGTTTAAAATACTGGCTCTGTTTATATTTCAGGTCTTCAATTTTAGGCACAAAAAAACCGCTCAGTGAGCGGTTTTTTATTGCTTATGGTTTATTAGTTCAAACCAAGCTTTTTAAGTTCTGTTTCTACTAGCTTTGCAGAAAGTGGTACATAACCATCTTTTTCTACAATTTGCTGACCATCTTTTGAAAGTACCATTTTTAAGAACTGTTCTTCCATTGGTGATAGCGGCTTATTTGGATGCTTATTTACGTAAACATATAAAAAGCGCGATAGCGGGTATTTACCTTGCGCAACGTTATCAAGTGTTGCATCAACAAAATTATCGCCTTTTTTAGCAAGCGGTACTGTACGTACGCCCGATGTTTTATAACCAATACCAGAGTAACCAATTGCATTTAATGAAGATGAAATTGACTGTACTACCGACGCTGAACCTGGTTGTTCATTTACGTTATTACGGAAATCACCTTTACACAGTGCTTTCTTTTTAAAGTAACCGTAAGTACCTGATACAGAGTTACGCCCGTATAATTGAACATCTTTAGCTGCCCAGTCACCTGTTAGGCCAACATCGCTCCAACGGTTTACTTGCTCTGGTGCACCACACTTACGAGTAGATGAAAAAATAGCATCTACTTGGTCAATACGAAGACCTTCAATTGGATTATCTTTATGTACATAAACCGCTAGTGCATCAATAGCAACGCGTACTTCAGTTGGTTTATAACCGTAGCGTCTTTCAAACGCTTCGATTTCTTTAGATTTCATTTTACGGCTCATTGGACCAAGGTTAGCAGTACCTTCGGTCAGTGCCGGTGGAGCAGTAGAAGAACCTGCCGCTTGAATTTGAATATTTACATTTGGGTAAATACGTTTGTACTCTTCAGCCCAAAACGTCATCATGTTGGCTAAAGTGTCAGAACCTACTGATGAAAAGTTACCTGAAACACCACTAATTTTTTGATACTCAGGAATATCTTGGTCTAAAGCAACTGCTTGTGCAGATACGAAAGTTGTAACAGCCACACCCATTGCGGCAACTAAGTTTTTAAATTTCATGTAGGGTTCTCCGGTTTGTTCGTCCCATTTTCTAACTGCTACCCACTCTAAAGTGAGTACATGACAGTTACATTACTCTTAAATGACACTTTTATGACTTTGCTTTTCAGCCTAATTACTTAGCTAGCGAAACTATCTTATCTATTGAAAATTCGAAAGAAAAACACGAACCTTTGTTAACTTCACTGCTAATATTTAATTTACTATCGTGGCGCGTTAGTACATGTTTTGTAATCGCAAGCCCTAAACCTGAGCCACCTGTTGTTCTGCTGCGGGCTTTATCAACACGATAAAAACGCTCAGTTAAACGGTTAATATGCTCTGGCGCAATACCATCACCATTATCGGTAACACTAAAACACGCTTTATTGTTTTTGCGCTGCCAACATACTTCCACTTTGCCACCGGGTTTAGTGTAATGAATGGCGTTAAATACTAAATTAGAAAACGCACTACGCAGTTCATCCTCAGAGCCTTTAATATCAAGGGTTTTATCAATATTAAAAATAAGCTCATGGCCTTTGTCTTGATTAATTGAGTTTGCCTCAGTGTGAATATAACCAAGTAATTGCGGTACGTTTATGGCTTTATCATTGTCTTGGCGACGAGCACCTTCAATACGCGAAAGCGATAATAATTGGCTAACTAAGCTATCCATGCGCTTGCATTGTTCAAGCATAGTATTTTGCGCTTTGTTCCACATTGCTGGCGGCGGCATCATGTCGCCATCCATCATCTCAAGATAGCCAGTAACCACAGTAAGCGGTGTACGTAGTTCGTGTGACACATTGGCTACAAAGTCTTTACGCATCTGTTCTAGCTGTTTTAAGCGCGTTACATCACGTACAACAACCATAAGTTGTGTGCTTGCATAGGGCATTACCCTAAACTCTAGTACTTGCTCAATGCTATGGCCGTTATCAAGCTCAAGCGCGTCGTCAAATTCGCCTCTGTGCATGTATTTAGCAAACTTAGGTTCGCGAATTAAATTATCAAGACGCTGACCATGATCGGTTGGCCACTGCAAACCAAGCACTTTAAGGGCTAATTGATTACACCACACAATACTTAAATCATTTTGCAGTACCACTACCGCATCAGGTACTGCTTCAGCTCCATCGCGAAAGCGACGAATTAAATCAGCAAGCTCATTACGTTTTTTACGATTACGGTGCTGTAGATGATAAATACCTTCGAACACTTGCTCCCATGCACCCTCGCCCTCAGGTGGATTAAAGCTACGTTGATTAAGTAGCCAATCGCTCAAACGATAAAGTTGATGGTAGTGCCAAATAAGGAGGGAAAAAGATCCTAAAAATAAAAGCAAAAATGGCGCGCCAACCAGCACACCAATTAATAGTAAGGGTAAAAAATAGATAAACAGGCGCTTTACTAACGCCTGCTTATTAACAACTCGATACATACACTCACTTTACCTTAGAGTAGTAATACATGCGTATTTCATACATTAGCTAAGCTTTAAGCTGATCACAGCTTACTTGAAAAACGATATCCAGCACCACGTACAGTTTGCACCAAACGGTCATGTCCAAGTGGGCCAATTGCTTTACGCAGACGACGAATGTGCACATCAACCGTACGATCTTCTACGTAAACATTAGTTCCCCATACATGATCAAGCAGTTGTTCACGGCTATAAACACGCTCTGGGTGAGTCATAAAAAAGTGCAGTAATCTAAATTCGGTTGGCCCCATATCAAGCTCGTTACCTTCTGAGGTAACACGATGCGAAATAGGGTCTAAACGCAGGCCATGTACTTCAATAGCTTCTTCTAATGAGGTTGGCGATACACGGCGAATAACCGCTTTAATACGCGCCATAAGCTCTTTAGGAGAAAACGGCTTAGTTACGTAATCGTCAGCACCTACTTCAAGACCACGTACTTTGTCTTCTTCTTCGCCACGGGCTGTAAGCATAATAATTGGGATTTGGCGGGTGTGTTCGTTTTGCTTAAACTTTTTAGCAATTTGAATACCGCTTCCACCTGGTAACATCCAATCAAGTAAAACCATATCTGGGTAAGGTTCAACCATAGCTGCAATAGCAGAGTCGTAATCTTCTGCTTCAATTGCTTGAAATCCATTTTGCTCTAAAACAAAAACCAACATCTCCCTAATAGGAGCTTCGTCATCTACGACTAGTACTTTACGTGACATTCCAATTTATCTCTTACGCTATCGAATTAGTTTTCATTATTATGACTAAGTATGACATTTTTATGAAAGTGTAACGTGTAAATTAAAATCGTGGTAAAAAAAACACAAATTAGTGACAAAAAACCTCATTAACGTCATATTTTTAAAACTTTTTTAATATTTAACGTAATAAAAAGAGATTTACGATAAATTTTTAAAATGTCATATTTTTTAAATTACCTGCTTTTTTGCCAGTATTTAAATTACGACATAATAGCGAATTAGCTGGGATCATTGTTTTACTAACCCATACCTTTTTACAGATCGACGGCTTAAAAGTAACTTTAAAGCCATTTTAAAATCAACTAACCCGCCTGTGTCGCCATTAATACGTTTAAAAATAGATCTAAATTTTACTAAGCCTAAATTAAAGGATCAGATTTTTACCAAGCTGATCTATTCTCAGATCAGAGTTGTACCTAGTTAAAGTCATAAGTTGTTGATTGTTTATACAAATAAATAACGATCAAATTATTTCAAAGCCTGAAATAGCGCCAAAGTGTAGTTGGCTTAGTAAAGTAATGATCCGAAAAGGCTATGTTAGTAAATGCGTGATCCCAAAGTGCGGTATTGGTAGTACAGTGATCAGATCGATAAAAGCCGTACCCGTAATATAAAAGCGCAGGCATTAAAAAAGCCAGCAACAAAGTTACTGGCTTAAATGATCAATTATAAACGATCTATTATCTAATTTTAGGGTCTAGTTCGCCGCTTAAGTATTTAAGGTGCATTTCATCAAGTGAAATTGGCTTAATTTTACTAGCCTGACCAGAAGTACCAAACGAGTTGTAGCGTGCAACACAAATCTCTGTCATTGCTTTAGTTGCTTCAGCTAAGTATTTACGTGGATCGAAGTTAGATGGGTTTAATGCCATATGACGACGAATTGCACCAGTAGATGCTAAACGTAAATCGGTATCAATATTTACCTTACGAACACCAAATTTAATGCCTTCAACAATCTGTTCAACTGGCACACCGTAAGTTTCTGGGATTTCACCACCGTACTGATTAATAATTTCTAACCACTCTTGAGGAACAGAAGACGAACCATGCATCACTAAATGCGTGTTAGGAATACGCGCATGAATCGCTTTAATGCGATCAATCGCTAAAATGTCATCTGTTGGTGGGCGAGTAAATTTATAAGCACCGTGCGAAGTACCACAGGCAATTGCAAGTGCATCAACGTGTGTTTTATTTACAAAGTCAGCCGCTTCTTCAGGATCTGTTAGCATTTGCTCAGTGGTTAATATGCCTTCTGCGCCAACACCATCTTCTTCGCCAGCTTCACCTGTTTCAAGTGAACCAAGTACACCTAACTCACCTTCAACCGATACGCCACAAGCATGCGCCATAGCAACAGTTTCGCGCGTTACTTCTACATTATATTCGTAGCTTGAAGGGGTTTTACCGTCGCTCATTAACGAGCCATCCATCATTACAGATGAAAAACCAAGCTGAATTGAACGCTGACATACACCTGGCGATGTGCCGTGATCTTGGTGCATAACAACGGGGATATGTGGCCATTCTTCAACGGCTGCTAAAATCATATGGCGAATAAATGGGGCACCGGCATAAGCACGTGCACCTGCTGATCCTTGAACAATTACAGGGCTGTTTGTTTTGTCAGCCGCTTCCATTATTGCGCGCATTTGCTCTTGGTTATTAACGTTAAAAGCAGGTACGCCGTAACCATGCTCAGCGGCATGATCTAAAAGTTGTCGCATACTGATTAAAGCCATTGGGTATTCTCCAATTTATCGACAGTAGTTCCCTACCATCTAGTTTGAACGGATGTGTTAGTTTGGCGTTATAACAACGCCACGAAAAACCACTGCTTTGCAGTAATATTCCGTCTAAATTAATTATTAAATTAGGGTGAGAGGTATTTAATAATTAATTGTCGGTGAGGGCTATTACCCCCTCACCTTACGCTACTAAAATTACTTAGCGCGCGATTCTAGCATTTCAACTGCTGGAAGTTTTTTGCCTTCTAAAAACTCTAAGAACGCACCACCACCAGTAGAAATATAAGAAACTTTATCGGCAATGCCGTATTTATCAATTGCAGCTAAGGTATCACCACCGCCGGCAATTGAAAACGCATTTGAGTTAGCAATTGCTTGTGCAATAGCACGTGTACCATTACCAAACTGGTCAAACTCGAACACGCCAACTGGGCCATTCCATACAACAGTGCCCGCATTTGCAATAATTTTTGCAAGCTTGCTCGCTGTATCAGGACCAATATCAAAAATCATATCGTCGCTTGTTACTTCGCTTACATCTTTAAGCGTAGCTACAGCAGATTCCGAAAACTCATTACCAACAACTACGTCAGTCGGTACAGGAATTTCACCATTATTAGCAATCGCTGCTGCACATAAACGGTTCGCTTCGTCCATTAAATCAGGTTCGTAAAGCGATTTACCAACAGGGCTGCCTGTTGCAGCAATAAAAGTATTAGCAATACCGCCACCGGTAACTAACTGGTCAACAATTTTAGAAAGTGAATCTAAAACAGTTAACTTAGTTGAAACTTTTGAACCACCTACAATCGCCACTAATGGACGCGCTGGGTTATCAAGTGCTTTACCTAATGCTTCAAGTTCAGCTGATAATAACGGACCTGCACATGCCACATCGGCAAATAAGCCAACGCCATGGGTAGATGCTTGTGCACGGTGAGCCGTACCAAATGCATCCATTACATATACATCACACAGTGCTGCTAGTTGCTTAGATAACGCTTCGTCGTTTTTCTTCTCGCCTTTGTTAAAGCGCACGTTTTCAAAAACAACCACTTCGTTATCAGCAATATCAACACCGTTTAGGTAATCTTTTTCTAAACGTACAGTTTGCTCAAGGGCATCGTTTAAGTAATCAGCTACAGGTGCAAGCGAAAACTCTTCATCATATTCACCTTCCGTAGGACGGCCAAGGTGTGACATAACCATTACTTTAGCACCCATCTCAAGCGCTAATTTAATAGTAGGTAGTGCTGCACGAATACGCGCATCTGACGTCACTTTACCTGCTTTAACTGGTACATTTAAATCTTCACGAATTAATACGCGTTTGCCGTTTAAATCTAAATCTGCCATTTTTATGACCGACATGAACATCTCCTTAGTTGACGATACTGAATCTGAAAAATACGTTTAAAATTATTATATTAATAAATTACTTATTCACTGCCATCATAGCACGCGCTGTGTCGAGCATACGATTAGCAAAACCCCATTCGTTATCACACCATACTAATAACTTTATCAGTCGTTTGTGACTAACACGTGTTTGTGTACCATCAATAATACAAGAATGTGGGTCGTGATTAAAATCAACCGATACAAGCGGCTCTTCGGTATAACTTAAAATACCTTCTAAGCGGTCTTTTGCTTGCGCTTTAAGTGCATTATTTACTGCATTTAAATCTACGTCGGTATTAACCGTTACACTTAAATCCATTGCCGTTACATTTATAGTAGGTACGCGTACAGCGATGGCTTCAAAACGGCCTTTAAATTTAGGTAAAATACGGTCTATACCACGGGCGAGCTTTGTATCAACTGGAATAATTGATTGGCTTGCAGCGCGAGTACGACGTAAATCATGATGATAACCATCAATCACTTGTTGATCATTCATCGACGCATGAATAGTCGTAATAGCGCCCGATTCAATACTAAATGCATCATCAAGTACTTTAATAACCGGCACAACACAGTTAGTTGTACACGACCCGTTAGACACAATTGTGTGCTCGCTTTTAAGCTCATCGTCGTTTATGCCATACACAATAGTGGCATCAACATCGTTATCAGCCGGATGCGAAAACAACACCTTTTTAGCGCCTGCAGTAATATGTAACTGTGCGTGTTCACGCGAGTGATAAACCCCCGTACATTCAAGTACAACGTCTACATCGAGCGTTTGCCAAGGTAATTCAATTGGGTTTTCTTCACAAAAAAGTGCAATGGTATCGCCTGCAACATTAATGGTGTCTTCACCAAGTTTTACAGGAAAAGAAAAACGACCGTGGGATGTGTCGTATTTTAATAAATGAGCAATAGCTTCAGGATCAGCAAGTTCGTTAATCGCAACAATTTTTATATCGTCGCTCAAACCAGACTCGTATAACGCGCGGACAATATTTCGACCAATACGACCAAAACCATTAATTGCAAGTTTGATTGCCATGAAATATAAAATCCACTCTTTTAGCGTGCAGATAAAGGCAATACGCCTTTTAGATGGCTGTATTGTAATCGACCTTGAGTATGATTATAAGAGGGTAGCATTAGAAACTTTAAATTAAGAGTAAAGAGCTTACGCGTTGCAAGCTCTTTAATGGCTCTGGGCTTTTAGATTAAGCCTTGTAAATTAAGCTTTTTAAACTAGTTTTTTTAATGCATTAATTATATCTTCTGGCTCAGAGCGAGTACGGTAATCAACATCAACATAGCGCCAAGTCACTTTACCTTGTTTATCTAAAACAAAGGTGGCAGGAATAGGTAAAATACTGCCATTTCCGTTATTCAGCGACTCTAAATCTAGGCCTCGATCTACTCGCATATGCTCTAGTAAAAATGTAGGTACTTGCCATGCTACGCCGTAGCTTGCTGCTACATCCGCATTTTGATCCGACAGTACTACAAAATCCATTTTACTTATTTCGTTTTCGCTCATTGAGCCATCGGGTACTTGCGGGCTAATAGCCACCAGCTGCGCACCTAAAGCATGAATTTCAGGTAAACGTGACTGCAGTGCTTTCAGTTGTAAATTACAGTACGGACACCAACTACCACGATAAAAAGTAATAACCACAGGGCCTTGTGCAAGTAACTCGGTTAACTGCACCGATTGACCATGTTGATTTGGTAACTCAAAACTTGGTGCGCTTTGGTTTAAATCAAGTGCATTAGCACCTTGCTGAAACGCTTTTGCTTGTGCAATCGTTTCATCAACACCTTTCATAAAATCAGGATTACCTTTTCGCCCAGCGGCTACTTTTGCCTCGGTTTGTACTTTTAATGTGTTGCTTTCATCGCTTATAGTATCGCTACCTTCAAATTAATCAAAAACGTAAAGCCAGCTTACAGTACGAAAGTGTATTTGAAATGAAAATTTTAGTTAGTTATTTCTAAATCAAACACCACGTTTATTGATGATTTAAAGCTTACCGTTGGTTGTAAATAATTTTTGCGAGCTTTAGGAAATGAATCGCTCATTGGATTTACTCTATCTATTTTTTTAACCGCTGCACCAAAGCCACTGTAAACGCTTTTTTGAGTTAAGCTAATAGTGCGTACTTCACCCACTTTTGTACCAAAGGAGTTAGCAAGCACATTTGCTTTTTCTTTTGCGTTATTAAGTGCTTGTTGTGTGGCTTGCGCTTGTAACTGCTCAGCTTTTGAAGATAAAAACTCAGTATTTTGAATCGTATTTATTTTTAAACTCAATAAAAAATCACTTAAATCATTCACTTTTTCAATGTTTTTTAGTGTTACTTCAAAGGTCCTTATAGCTGCATATTCAGCGGGAGCCTGATGCCCTGTTTCAACGTAATCCATACCCGTTTTTTCAACTTTAACACTTGAGGCAACTACATCATCGGCAGTTATTTCAAATTGATTTAGTCCGCCAATTAGTAAATTAACTTTATTATCAAGATCGTTCTTAGCTGCTAAAGGTTCGTTTTTAATACTTATAATTTGAAATAGTATTTTAGCGATATCAGGATTGGCAAGCACCTCTGCAGTACCTTGAACCGCAATATGGCGATTGGGAGGCAAGCTTGAATTAGCAAAAGTGATGAGTGGGAATAAGGTTAAGAAAATAGTAGTAATGAGTTTCATGTTCGTTCCTTGAAGTGGTTAGTTAAATAGTAATGATTACGTAAGCGTACCTATAATTATACAGGTAATAATAAAAGTAAACTGTCCTTTATTGTAGGCGGGAGTTTATCTCTCGCGGCATAAAGCCGCGCCTACAGCCAACCTTGTATCTCTTCTTGATGAGTGTTTAGCTAGCACTTGTCACATCGGGAAGACAGTGAGCTCGTACCCAACCAGAG
>NZ_JADYXE010000036.1:0-49945 GCF_015864465.1 Pseudoalteromonas sp. SWN29 | reverse complement strand
TCGCTTTAGCATTCACTATGATGTGGCTACCAATGTGGGCTGATTAATATATGTACTACAAAGATCAACAGCCCCTAGTTAAGTAAAATATAAATGCACTTAGAGACGCGCATTTATCACTTTTATAGTTATTTTGGATTTGGTTTCTTTATTTAGTTAATTACAAAAATCAGGTATATTGCGAGCCTGCTTGTATTGATTTTATATACAGGCTATCACCAAGAAAATCTAATGGATTACGCTTTCAAGCACATCAGTGCACTCTACACCGGATGTTTATAGACAAATGCTATTACCGTAATAGCGTTGTATTTATTGTTTTGTTACTAAATTAATTAAAGGTAAAGAGAAGCTTTATGCAAAGAGTATTAGTGGTTGAAGACAGTAAAGTTGTGCAGCAGGTACTTCGACACTTAACTGCACAATACCTTGATGTAGCCATTGATTTTGCCTGGTCTTTAGCTGAATGCGCAACTTATGTAGAAAAGCACGATTATACGCTTGCGTTAGTCGATCTAACTCTACCTGATGCTCCGCACGGTGAAGTTGCAAAATATACTTTATCTAAAAAAATTCCTACGGTTGTTTTAACTTCAAAAATAGATGAATACAAACGCCAACAAATGCTTGAATTAGGTGTTGTTGATTATGTTATTAAAGATAATCGCGATTCTTACCACTACGCTGTAAAACTCGTTGCGCAATTACTAAGAAATCAAGGCTGTAAGGCATTAATAGCTGATGATTCCATGCTGAGTCGCTCGTTAATGAAGCAAATGCTTGAAAAACAATTGTTCGATGTAACAGATGCCCACGACGGGCAACAAGCACTCGAAATATTAAAAGCTAATCCAGATATAAAACTACTTATGACCGACTACGCTATGCCCTCTATGGATGGCTTTGAGCTGGTTAAAGCTGTGCGTAACTTTAGAGGCCGAGACGACTTAGCGATTATTGGCTTGTCGGGCGCGGGGAAACATGGTCTATCAGCACGATTTATTAAATATGGTGCCAATGACTTTTTAACAAAGCCATTTATGAATGAGGAGTTTCATTGTCGAGTACTTCAAACAATGGAGCAGCTGTCGCTGATTTCTGATATTAAAGAAAGCGCGCATAGGGATCATTTAACAGGGCTTCATAACCGACGCTATTTTTATCAATATGCAGAAAAGCTTCTTAAAAGTAAAAATCAGAAAAACACTCTCGCGTTACTTGATATCGATTTATTCAAAAATATTAACGATACGTTCGGTCATGAAGGCGGCGATCAGGCTTTAAAACAGGTTGGATCTTTAATACGCTCTACATTTTCAAAATTTACGGTCGCACGCGTTGGCGGAGAAGAGTTTGCGATAATCTTACCTGAAATAGAGCTAGAACGCGGTCGAGAATACTTTGAAGCATTTAGGAAAAAGTTGGCTAGTTACGATTTTTCTATAAGCGATAAATCAATTAAAATTACCGCAAGTATAGGCCTCGCAGGCTTTCAAAACACCAGTTTAACGCAGGCAATGCGTGTTGCTGATAAAGCATTATACGAAGCTAAAAGCCAAGGCAGAAACTGCGTGGTATAAGCTCTATTATATAAAGCTAAGGGCGTAATAAAGATATAAATATATTACACGCACCAATGTAGCTGACTTGTTAAATTAACGCACCTAATTGGTGCGTTTTTTTTGTTGTTGAGTTTATGATTTGTACTAACTTATTGTTTTTAAAAATATAAAAATAGTGGCACAAAGGTTGGATTGTTTAACCCAACAGGATAACAATAAAGAGTCCGAGGGGGCCGCTATGAAAATGATTAGTGCAATCATAAAACCATTTAAATTAGATGACGTGCGTGAAGCACTCGCTGATTTAGGAATTGAGGGGATGACAGTAGTTGATGTTAAAGGGTTTGGACGTCAACGAGGTCATACTGAGTTATATCGTGGTGCAGAATACCAAGTCGATTTTATTCCTAAGATCAAACTTGAAATTGCAACGCGTACTGAAAACTGTCAACGCGTTGTTGAAGCAATCACTAAAATTGCATCAACGGGTAAAATTGGTGACGGTAAAATTTTCGTATACGACTTAGATCAAATTGTTCGTATCCGTACTGGCGAACTTGACGAAGAAGCAATTTAAGGGGGTCTCATGGAAAATACAATAATAGAACTAAAGTTTTCACTCGATACCTTCTATTTTTTAATATCAGGTATATTAGTAATGTGGATGGCAGCAGGTTTTGCCATGTTAGAAGCGGGTTTAGTTCGCTCTAAAAACACAGCTGAAATTTTAACTAAAAATGTCGCGCTGTATTCAATTGCATGTACGATGTTTTTATTAGTTGGCTACAACATTATGTATGTAGACAATGCCGAAGGTGGTTTTATTCCTTCAATAGGCGCTTTAATTGGCACACAAGCTGCTGATGCTGACCATTCTTTAGAATCTGACTTTTTCTTCCAAGTAGTATTTGTTGCAACGGCTATGTCGATTGTATCGGGTGCAGTTGCTGAGCGTATGAAGCTATGGGCTTTCCTTGGTTTTGCTGTAATACTAACTGGTTTTATTTACCCTATTGAAGGTTATTGGACATGGGGTGGTGGCTTCTTATCTGAAATGGGCTTTGTTGATTTTGCAGGTTCTGCAATTGTACATGGCGCAGGTGCAGCCGCAGCATTAGCAGGTGTATTAATCCTAGGTGCTCGTAAAGGTAAATACGGTAAAAACGGTGAAATATACCCAATTCCAGGTTCAAACTTACCACTTGCTACACTAGGCACATTTATTTTATGGATGGGTTGGTTTGGCTTTAACGGTGGCTCTCAATTACTACTTTCTGATAAAGAAAACGCCACTGCGGTAGGTCAAATATTACTTAATACCAACGCTGCTGCTGCAATGGGTGCTATTGCTGCACTGTTTGTATGTAAAGTACTTTGGGGTAAATCAGATTTAACCATGGTATTAAATGGTGCATTAGCTGGCTTAGTTGTTATAACAGCAGACCCACTTTCGCCTTCACCATTAATGGCATGTTTACTTGGTCTACTTGGTGGTGCACTTGTTATATTTAGCATCATAGCACTTGATAAAGTTAAGATTGACGATCCAGTGGGTGCTATCTCTGTTCACGGTTCGTGTGGCGCATTAGGTATTATGTTAGTACCACTAACCAACGGTGATGCAAGCTTTGTTAATCAGTTAATTGGTTTACTTTGTATTGTTGGCTTTGTTTTTATAACGTCATTCATTGTTTGGACTGTGCTAAACAAAACAATGGGCATACGAGTAACCGAAGAGGAAGAGCTAAACGGTATGGATCAACACGATTGTGGTATTGAAGCCTACCCAGAGTTTGTTTCTGTTCGAAACAGCTAATAGTTTTTAAATAATAGTGTGTTTACACAAAGCTCTACTTCGGTAGAGCTTTTTTTGTTTCAGGGGGGGTTAACTTTTCGGATGTTAGGATATGCCCAATATGCTAAGCTCACTCTCGTGAATAACCCTTGGAATAAATTACAATTAAATGGCCGATAATAAAAAAACACCTACCAGCAAACCTGTCGCTAAACGTGCAAGTAAATCATCAAGCACAACAAAAAAAAGTACCTCAAAGGGCAGTAAAAAAACAGTTAAAACTACTGTTAAACGCTCTTTTATGAGAAAAACATGGTCAGTGTTTTGGAAATTAAGCTTGGCTGTTTTTATTGCTATGGCAATGTATTTCATTTATTTGGATTCGAAAACAACACGTATATTTGAAGGCAATAAATGGCAGCTTCCAGCGCAAGTGTATGCTCGTTCTATGGCGTTTTATCCGGGGCAGTTTTTATCAAGCCAAGAGGTTGTATTTGAACTTGAGCGTTTAAATTATTCATCCGTTAATAGATTGAGCCGAACAGGGCAGTTTGTTAAAACAGCAGATAGCATTAAAATTTACCGTCGTGATTTTGAATTTTATGATGGCCTTGAAAAATCACATATTATTGAACTTCGCTTTGCTGGGCAAAAAGTTGCGACCATTAAAGATAAGTTTGGCAGGCGTTTAAATTCTGCTCGCCTAGAGCCTGTGCAAATAGCGCGAATTGGTAACGACTCTAAACAAGATAGAGAATTTGTACCGCTAGATAAGTTTCCTGCAATGCTAAAAGATACGCTGCTGGTGGTTGAAGACCGTAATTTTTATGAGCACCATGGTGTGTCGGTGTTTTCTATTTTACGCGCGCTTTATTCAAATATTAAAGCGGGGCGCACCGTTCAAGGTGGCAGTACGCTTACTCAGCAATTAGCTAAAAATATTTACCTCACGCGTGAGCGTTCTTTAGTACGAAAAATAAATGAGGCATTTATTGCCCTTATTTTAGATTACCGTTATTCAAAAGATCAAATATTAGAAGCTTACTTAAATGAAGTATACCTAGGGCAGTCATACAACCAAGGTGTGCACGGCATGGGTCTTGCCTCTGAGTTTTATTTTTCAAAGCCGGTAGACGAGCTTGAGTACGACCAAATTGCGTTGTTGGTGGCTATGGTTAAAGGCCCATCTTATTACAACCCACGTCGTTATAAAGAGCGCACAATGGAGCGCAGGGATTTAGTGCTTCGTCTTATGGTTGAAAACAAGCTACTTAGTACAAAAGAGTATCGTGCATCACTTAATCGCCCAATTGATATTGCGCCTATGAAAGCGAGTTTACAAAAATCATACCCGGGCTATTTAGAGCTAGTAAACAGAGAGTTAAATAAGTTATTGCCAGACCAGCACACACTTGATGCCGGCGTAAGAGTGTTTACTTATTTTGATCTGCAAAAGCAAACAGCAATGGAAGAGTCTATTGAAAAGAGCTTACCGTACCTGGAAAATCGTCCTAGAACCGAAAAACTAGAAGCAGCCATGATCTCGGTAAATGTAGAAAAGGGTGGTGTATCTGCACTTGTTGCAGGGCGCGATGTTCGTTACTCAGGGTTTAATCGTGTTTTAGATACAAAGCGTAATATCGGCTCGCTGGTAAAGCCTGCCGTGTATTTAACTGCACTGCAATTACCGCATTATAATTTAGCTACTTTGCTTGATGACTCACCAGTACAGGTCACAAACGAGCAAGGTAAAGTGTGGCAACCAGAGAACTTTGATCATCAATACCGTGGTGCAATTCCTTTGTATAAAGCATTTAGTAACAGTATTAATATTCCTGCGGTTAATTTAGGTCTTGATGTAGGTGTTGATAAGGTAGTTAACACACTAAAAGGGTTAGGTGCTACAGGGGCGATAGACGAATACCCATCGCTGCTTTTAGGGGCTGTTGAAATGTCGAGTTTTGAAGTTGCTCAGCTTTATACGACAATTGCTGCAGATGGCGAATATAAAAAGCTCACTGCAATTTCGGCATTAACCGACTCTGTTGGTAAAGTACTTTATAAGCATAAAGTAAATGCAGAGCCTCGTTTTGACAAGTCAGCAATGTATATGACTAAATATGCAATGAAGCGCGTAACGAAAGACGGCACTGCTAAACGCTTAAATTTACACTTCCCATCAATCCAACTAGCAGGTAAAACAGGAACTAGTAACGATTTACGTGATAGCTGGTTTGCAGGCTTTGATCAAAATACAGTGACTGTTGCGTGGCTTGGTCGAGACGACAACAAAAGCACGGGTTTAACAGGCAGCGTAGGCGCATTAGAAGCGTATATTCGTTACTTAAAGCCGCTTAACCCACAAGCAATAGCTGATACTCGTCCACCATCAATACGTTGGGCATTTGTAAATGAGCAAACGGGTAAGCAGGCACCACCAGGATGTGGCAAGGTGATTCAGCTACCACTTAGAGCGAGTGAGTTTAAGCCAAGACCACAGTGTATTCGTTAATTTAAGATTACTTTAAACAACAAAGCCGCTTATTTAGCGGCTTTGTTGTTTAAAGTATAGTTAACGTAATTAAGATTTAAAAAACTGCATCGATTTAGTTAAATCATCGGATAAGCGACTTAATTGCTGCGCATCTTGTAGTGTTGATTGTGCTGATGTTAGCGTTTGATCTGCTAAATTACTCACCTCTTGCGAATCATTCAATGCTTGTGTTGTCGCATTTGACTGCTGTTTAACACGCTCTGCAATAACTTCACCCTGATGTTTAATGTCGCCCATACTTTGCTCTGCGCTTTGCAATACATCATTAGTTTGGTTGGCTGCTTTTACCGATTGCTCCATTTTTTCAACACTTGAGCGCATTTTTTGCTGAGTGTCGTCAGATGCTTGTTGTAAGGAGCTAATAATTTGATGTATTTCTTGGGTTTGTGTTTGTGTACGCTGAGCAAGAGTTCTTACTTCATCAGCTACAACGGCAAAGCCTCGACCATGTTCGCCAGCGCGTGCAGCTTCAATAGCGGCATTAAGTGCAAGCAAGTTTGTTTGATCGGCTATTTCACTGATCCCTTTGCTAACTTTGCTAATTTCTTGGCTATCTTGCGCTAGCTTATCAAGCGCTTGCTGGCTTTCTGCAAATTCAATCTGTAGGTCTTGCATATATTTAGCAAGCTCCATTGTATTGTCTGAACCTTGTTTTACATGCATTGCAGCATCTTGCGCGGTAAGTGTTGCTTGGTGCGCTGATTCTTCAACTGCAAGTGCGTTTTGAGCCATTTCACTTAAAGCATTATAAATAGCGTTTACTCGGATTTGCTGTTTTGAAACATCATTACTTGTTTGGCTACTCGCATGTGATAGCGATTTAGTTGCACCACATAGCTCTTCTGTACTTGCTTTAACATCAAATAATAAATGTGAAAATGCGTTAAGTAATGCGTTGTAGCGCGATGCAATAATTCCCATTTCATCATTAGTGCTCGAATCGATAGTTGCATTTAAGTCACCATTCGCGGCTCTATTCGCTGCATCAGCAAAGCGATTAATGGTATCAACAACTGCAAAATAAAAACCAATCATCAAATAAAATGCAAATAACAAACTGATCAATGAAGCGGCTAAAACAAGGTTTCGTGTCCACTGTTGAGTTTGCAGTTTTGCTTCAATAAGGCTCTCAAGTGTTGGAATGCTCTTACTAACAAGTTGATTAATACTACTGTGAACGTTGCTTGTTAGCTTAGTAAACTCTGCTTGAGTTAATAGGATATCGTCCGGCTCAAGTAGTTTTTCATCTATCGCTTTTTTGAATGCACCAACAGCACTGTGTAAATTAGTTAACGAAGGCATGAGCGCTTTATTTACTGATTTATCTGCATTGGTGGCTACATTAAGTATTTTATCGAGTTGTTTTTCGTATAAAGGAAGTGACTTACTAAAATTTGAAAGTGCTATAAATGTATCTGGCGTAAAACGATTACTTGCCAAAACAGTGTTTGCGCTTTGCGCTGTCGAGTTTATTTGCATTATAAGTGCAGGAATTGGGGTAACTAAAGAGCGGTTTACATAAGCGCTTGCTAATTGACTGTCTAAGGCTAGGTTTGACTGAATAGAAACAAGTTCGAGTACTTCATTTTCTTGATCGTTTTTTATATCAAAACCGAGTGAGCGGGCTATTTTTATATTTTGATTTATATCACCTTGCATCAAGTTTGAAAGTATAGGTCTGTAGCCTTTTAAGCCTTGTTGCTGCATTTTTGAAACAGTAATACTGTCACTTAATAATGAGACTAAAAAAAACAAACTAAGTGCAAGAGGAACGAGTAAAATTCCAAACATTAAGCTGATTTTAGTTTTGTATTTTAAATTTGCCATTAGCTGGATAGCGGGAAAAGAAAATTGACGTAATCCTGACATAAGGCTCTCTTGTATTTTTGTAATTAGGGTAAAGGTGAATAGACCTTGTTATGCTTAATTATCATTCATTTATAGTACATTACAAATAAAAAAAGCCCTTTCGGGCTTTTTTCAATCTTTAGTATTAATTACACACTGTAAAAACAAGCGCTTATAAAATATAAAAAGTAATTTTAACTTAAAGTTTAGCAAACGAGCGTTCTGCTGCCGCTATTGTTTCTTTTACTTCTTGCTCAGTATGCGCAGCACATACAAAACCAGCTTCAAATGCTGATGGAGCAAGGTACACACCTTCTTCAAGCATAAGGTGGAAAAAACGTTTGAAGCGCTCTAGGTCGCATTCAGTAGCTTGTTTGTAGGTTGTTACTTTTTCAGCATCAGTAAAAAAGAATCCATACATGCCGCCAGCATAATTAGTTGTTAATGCAATGCCTGCTTTTTTAGCGCCAGCTTCAAAGCCTTCACAAATTGCTTTAGACGTTGCTTCTAACTTATCGTGTAGACCTGGCTCACATAATAGCTCAAGTGATTTTAAACCTGCAGCCATCGCAATAGGGTTACCAGAAAGAGTACCCGCTTGGTAAACAGGACCCACAGGCGCAATGTAATCCATTATTTCGGTTTTACCACCAAATGCGCCAACAGGCATGCCGCCGCCAATGACTTTACCTAAACACGTAAGGTCTGGTTTAATGTTGTAATACGCTTGTGCGCCGCCAAGTGCAACACGAAACCCCGTCATTACTTCATCAAAAATAAGTACTGATTTATATTCGTCACACACATCCCGCAAACCTTCTAAAAAGCCTGGCACTGGTGGAATGCAGTTCATGTTACCGGCTACTGGCTCTACAATAATACAGGCAATTTCGTCAGCGTATTTTGCAAAAATAGCTTTTACTTCATCTAGGTTATTAAACGATACCGTAAGTGTATGCTTAGCAAAGTCCTCTGGAATACCTGGAGAGTTAGGTACGCCCATTGTTAGTGCACCAGAGCCTGCCTTAACTAATAACGAGTCAGCATGGCCGTGGTAACAACCTTCAAATTTTAATATTTTATCGCGGCCGGTAAAGCCACGTGCTAAACGAATTGCACTCATAGTCGCTTCAGTGCCTGAGCTAACCATGCGTACTTTTTCGATTGATGGAACCAGTTCTTTTACTTTTTCAGCCATTAATATTTCGGCTTCAGTAGGCGCGCCATAACTAAGGCCATTTTCTACAGCTTCGTGTACGGCTTGTTTAATTGCAGGGTGATTATGGCCCATGATCATAGGCCCCCAAGAGCCAACATAATCAATGTAACGATTACCGTCGGCATCAAATGTAAACGCACCTTCTGCTTTTGTAATAAAAAGCGGTGTACCGCCTACGCCATTAAAAGCACGTACTGGCGAGTTTACGCCACCAGGAATAGAAGCTTGAGCGCGTTCAAATAAGTCTTGGCTAATTGTCATGAAAAATCCTATAAATTATTACTAAAAAGGGGTTTAGCTATCGCGTTTGCGGCTAAACCAAGGTACGTCCACTTCATACTTATCGACTTTGTTTTCTACGCCGAGTGTTAAAGCAAACAGTGCCATACGAATTAATACGCCATTTTGTACTTGGCGGAATATTGCTAAATTGTCGTTACTGTTTAAGTCGTTATCAAGCTCGTTGGCCTCTAAGCGACTATCGCGTGGTAACGGGTGCATTAATATTGAGTTAGGTTTGCAGTGAGCACTGTAAATAGATTGGCTAATTCTAAAACCGCCACGGTATTTATTTGCTTCTTCTTGTGAAGGAAAACGCTCTTCTTGAATACGTGTTTGGTAAACAATATCGGCTGCTAAATTACCTTCCATCTTGTTTACTAGCTCAATTTTGTGTCCTGCATTTTCTACGGCATCTAAAATGCTCGTTGGCATTTGTAGGCCGTCTGGCGCGACCATCGAAAACTTTACGTTTTTGTAATGGCACAATAGTTTTGATAAAGAATGCACTGTACGGCCATATTTTAAATCGCCAACAAGCGCTATATGCATGCCATCAATATTTTGATCAAAACGGTGTAATTCACGCTCAATGGTTAATAAGTCAAGTAAGGCTTGAGTAGGGTGCTCATTTGGACCGTCACCGCCATTAATAACCGGCACAGTACAACCGTCAGCAAATTCACTTACTGAGCCTGCATCAGGGTGGCGCATAGCTACGGCATCAGCGTAAGCTGAAATAACTCGAGCAGTATCGTAAAGTGACTCACCTTTTGCAAGGGCTGAGCTTTGCATACCTGTAGTTTCACGTACACCACCGCCGAGTAAGTTAAAGGCGGTACCAAAACTAACCCGTGTACGAGTGCTTGGTTCAAAAAACAAATTAGCTAAAATAGCGCCTTTAAGCACCGTTGTTTGCTTTTGCTTTTTAGCATAAGGCTCCATTTTTTTAGCTACTGCAAAAATACGTTCAATGCAGTCTCTGTCTAGCTGATTTACTGACAGTATATGTTCGCCTTGGAAACTTAACATGGGGTTATTCCTAATCAATCAAATGGGCGCGATAATCCATAAATGGGGCACGCAATCGCGCGTGTTATAACAAGTATTGTAAATTGCGGCGCAGTTTAACATGCACCGAAACGCTTATAAATTAGGTTTTATTACAGCAAGTGCCACTATGATAAGCAGCGCAATAACGGGAAGCTCATTAAAAATACGGTAAAAGCGGTCTGTTTTAGTATTTCGGTCATGTTTAAAGTCACTTAATAACTTAAAACAGTAGCCGTGGTATACGTATAAAATAATTACTAGTACAAGTTTGTAATGTAGCCACATACTGTATCTAAACCAATCACGACCATATTCAACAATGGTTAATACACCAAATACAGCCGTTAAAACAGCAAATGGGGTTACGAAATAAAGTAATCTGCGCTCCATAACTTTAAGCATAGAGTTACATGCCCTTTCTTCGCTCATTGCGTGATATACAAATAACCGTGGTAAGTAAAAAATACCGGCAAACCACGCAATCATAAAAAATACGTGGAGTGTTTTATAAATCAATAATGCGCTCATACTAGTCCTTATTACTTAAAGTAAGCTGTTACGAATGGTTAAAATATGATGAATTTGATCCCAGCGTAATAGCCCCATAATTTGTTGATTATCTAAAAGGTTATAAACGTAAAGTGCGCCACTTCTTTTATCTTTTAGTATATCGAATGCATCGGCTAGAGTGGCTTGGCTGCTGATGCCCTGCAAACTAATGTAGTTTATATTTATTGTTTCATCAGACATTAGCGTTAAATCGTATTCAGCGAGGCGGTAGCCATTTTCTTCGTCAAAAACAATTAACGGGGTTTGACTATCCATCGCATCTAGCGTGTTTTTTATTTGTTCTTTGTCATCTGAGTAAAGTAATTTAAAGTCTTCATCCATGTCATCCATTATTCCCACTTTTTGCAGTGCTTCGGTAGCAGGGGACACATGGTACGGCAAACCTTGAAAATCTAATTGCTGTAAAAATATGGAACGATTTCCAAAAAACTGTAAGGCAGTAACATAGGCTGTGGTTATAACTATCATCGCAGGAACGATTATTTCCGGTGACGATGTAAGCTCCATTACTGTTGTTAATGCAGCAAGTGGTGCATGCAGTGTTGCTGCCAATAACCCCGCCATGCCCAAAACTCCGTATGTACCGGCTATATCTGTACCAGGGCTAATATATTGAGCAAAAAAGGCCATTAATGTACCAATTAATACGCCAAGTCCAATAACAGGGCCAATTAAACCACCCGGAATACCTAAGCCAATAGCAAATAATGTTGCAAGCAATTTAGCGATTAATATAGTGGTAAGCAGTTTTACGTTATCAGGGGATTCAACCGCGATAGTAATTGCACTCATACCAGAGCCCATAGCATGTGGTACCGCGTAAGCTATTAAGCTGGCAATACAGCCCGCAATTAATAAACGAGGGAACATACTTAAAGGTTTAAATGTTTTAATAATTAACATTAAATTTTGATTAAAACTAAATGCAATAGCGCCCAGTGCCATACCGCATAGTATTAAATAAGGATAATGCCAGCCACTCAGTGGCGCTATGGTTATAAGTGCAAGCTCAGAGCCTTCACCAAATACAAACTGTGTAGCCAGTGCACCAGTAACAGCAGCAAGCATGATAGGCACAAATATGTGTACTTTATATTCACGAAGTACCACTTCCATTACAAAAATAACGGCGGCAAGTGGGGTGTTAAATGAAGCGGCTATGCCTGCTGCAACGCCGCAACCACTTAAAGTACGCATGGCGTTATGCGGTAAATGTAGTTTATCAGCTAAAATACTCGCGCCCGTTGCGCCCATATGTACGGAAGGCCCTTCTCGACCAACCGAAAAACCGCTAATGAGTGCAAGTGCGCCACCAACAAATTGATTAACCGTATTATATAAAGGCATTTGCCCATAATGGCGTTTAATTCTGTGTATAACAAAAGGGATACCTAAACGGTAATGTTTAAAGCCTGTAAAAGCAGCAAACGTGGCTATTAGTAATGCAGCAACTAAAGGCATTAGCACACGTTCAAGTGTTGGTAGGGTCGTAAAGTCGTCAGGTGTTTCTAAAAATAAGCTTTGGAAAAATAAAATAGTTAAGCGGAATAAAATAATAAAAAATGCAGCAATTAGTCCGGCAACTACGCCTAGTAAGCATAATTGTACAGATGTTTTAGGTTTTGCCAGTCGACGTCTGAGTTGCTCAAGCCACATGCATTATTTCCTCGCCGCATTTTTCAGCAGCATTTTAGCAAAAGAGTTTAGCTAAGTCGTTGTGATTTTGAATTTTTCGTAACTTATATTAACAATTTGCAGTAAAGTTTAAGACCTATTATTTATAACTAAAATTTTTAATGAACTTATAGCTTACAAGGGTCGCTTTTAGTTTGCTTAAGTATTATTTTAGTGAGCTAATGTTTAGCCATTTTTTACTAATTTATAGGTATAACTTAGAGTAAAGAGTTGTTTTACTATACTTGATTAAAACACTCGGGTATTAGATAATCACGCCATTGCGATATTGAGGGTTTTAGAATGTCTGAAGAATTACCAATTAAGTTCAGCGATGCAGCTGCTGTTCGTGTTAAACAGTTAATCGACGAAGAAGAAAATCCAGATTTAAAACTGCGTGTTTACGTAACAGGTGGTGGTTGTTCGGGTTTCCAATATGGTTTTACTTTTGATGAAAAAGCGAATCCTGGCGATTTAGAAATTGTAAAAAATGGTGTAACGCTAGTTATCGATCCAATGAGCATTCAATATTTAGTTGACGGTGAAGTTGACTACACTGAAGGATTAGAAGGTGCACGCTTTTTTGTATCTAATCCTAATGCAACAACAACCTGTGGTTGTGGTGCAAGCTTTAGCGTTTAACAGCTAAAAGCTAATTAGAATAAAGCCGCTTTTGCGGCTTTTTTAATGCCTACAAATCGCTTGGTGCATATTCGGTTATTTGCATTATTAATACAAAAAAGCCAAGTACAAATGCAGAAAACGCTAAAATGTATATAAATCCTTTTTTGCCTTGTTTAATCGGTACGCCGTTATTGTGCAAAAAAAAGTACCAACCTAAGCACAATACAATAGGTAATAAAAAAAGAAGTCTGAACATTATTCGGCCTTTTTGGTGCTAATTATTGCTTAATCATAAACATGTGACGATAAATTGGAACAAAATTGTTATAAAAATTCATTTTAATTTTTTATAGCCAATAGTTAATTTATTAATACTTTTTGAGTACTTAGGTGAATATTCAGCGTTTATAAATATTCACTCGTGTTCATATTTGTACCGAGTATGTAATTAGTTATTTAACCAAAGTGTTAATAGTATATAATGTATCCAAGAATGAGACGGGCAAAATTTCATTCTCAATAAAAATAAATCTTTACCACATTATTAGCGTAGTACTTTTAGCTATATTGGTGGAGTGAGTAGCAACACATGCTTTGTTAAGCAATAGCTTGCTATTGAATGTAAGTATGACTGCTTACTTGCCTACAGCTATTGATAGAGACTACTGCTTTAATAGGTACGTCAAATCATCTAGTAGGAGATGTAAAATGATGGGCAAAACAGTTTCTTCTGAAGAAAATGCAAAGCTAACAAAGTGGCTTAAAAGTAAGCGCCACGAAAAGGGTCATACAATGCGAAGCCTAGCACAAGTGCTTGGAACGCCTCATTCGTTTATCGGCAAGATTGAAAATCAAGAACGCCGTTTAGATGTAATTGAGTTTGTTCGCTATTGTACAGCTCTTGAAGTTGATCCACATGAAGCACTTAGCTTGCTAAAAGTAGATTAACTCAAAAATTGCTTAGTACACTTTAAGGGGCACTTGATAGTGCTAAGCAATATGTTAATGCAGGGATGCATTAAATATTTTGATGATAATTCCTCTCAAGCTCATATAATTTATGCCTAATTAGATATAAAAACACTAGCGAAGGTATAACCATTAAAGCTGTTAAAATAAAGAACAGCGACCAATTCCCCATTAACCAATCATCAATCACTACACCGCTGTAGCTTGAAAGTAACGTTCGTCCTAAATTCCCTAATGATGCTAGTAATGCATAGTGTGTTGCACTAAATGCTCTGTCGCATAGCATTGATATAAAGGCCACCATAGCCACTAACGACCATGCTTGTGTAAACCCATCAATAACAATAGCAAAGGCATATAGCCTTAAATCAGGGCCAACTAAAGCAATCCACGAAAAGGCTAAGTTTGAGGCCGCCATCGCAATGCCACTTATAAATAAACCTCTAACAATGCCATATTTTTGATTAAATAAACTGCCAACAAAGGTAAATATGATTGTAAGTACCGCTGTACCTACCTTTGAGAATGTTGCTATGTCGCTATTACTAAAACCAATTTCTTTATAAAACACAATCGACATACGCCCTAAAAACGCTTCGCCTATCTTAAATAAGAAAATAAACGCAAGTAATGCCAAGGCTGTTTTAACGCCGTTTTTAGTAAAAAAAGCTCTAAAGGGGTCAATAACGGTTACTGCAAGCCAGGCAACCGTTTTGGTAAGCGGCGTTTGCGTTGTTGAAGAGATCTTTTCAAGGTATACACGTTCAAGTTCGGCATGTACGGCTTCGCGATTTGATTCAGGCTCTTTAGCAAACAATGCTCCACTCATTAGCAGCAGCATTACGGCTGCTAAAAAGTAATAAATTTGTGGCCAGTCGAGCGACGGAATATCAGCCATGTAAAATGGAATGGCGCCCAAAAGTGCGTAACCTGTCCACCAACCAGATGTTGCCATCGCGGCCGCTGCGGTTGCTTTGTGTGATTCTTTCTCGCTTAGGGTGTCTATTCTAAATGCGTCAATTGCAATGTCTTGCGTGGCAGAAGCAATGGCGATTAACAAACAAATTGCAGCAACAAGTGCCAAATTAGCTTTTAAATCAAGCCCTGCTAGTAACAAGGTGCCAATAAAAATAAAGCTTTGGCAAAATAGTATCCAACTGCGGCGTTGACCTAGCCATTTATATAAAATAGGGAGTTTTGTACGATCGATTAAAGGCGACCATAAAAAGTTGATACTGTAAGCGCCAAATACAATGCCGAATAGGCCAATCATACTGCGACTTAGTCCTTCATCTTTTAACCAAGCCGACATTACAGAGCCAATTAGTACCCACGGAAAACCGCTACTCATACCAAATATAAAAATATTGATTAAGCGTTTGTCTTTAAAATAAGAAAAATATTCGCTAACAGAGAGAGATTTACTCATAGGGCCTTCATTGGCTTTGATGCAGAGCAGCTAAGCTGCTCTTAAAAAAGTTATAGTGGGACTTGCTCAAGCATTTTTATATTTAAAATAACCACTGGTTTTACAGGTACAAAATCGTAACCAATTTTTTCATTAAAGCCTGTTTCTACGGCCATAATTTTATCTAGTGTTTCGTAGCCTTCCATCACATTACCAAAAACGGCAAAACCCCAATCTTTACCTGGGTTTAAGTGATCGTTGTTATCCATATTAAAAAAGAACTGACGAGTACCAGAGTGAGGTTCACGGTCCTGATACGCCATAGCAATGCTATACATATCGTTTTTCATACCGTTACCGCTTTCATTAAAAATAGGATCGTTTTCGTGTAGGCCGTCGTAATCTTTATCGTAGCCACCACCTTGAATAACAAAGTCGCGGTCATTTTCTACATCACGTTCTATGCGATGAAAAACACTACCTTGATAGCTTTTATCTGACACGTAAGTTAAAAAGTTATTGACCGTAATAGGCGCTCTCGAACGGTCCAGTTCAACAACAATACTACCCATAGTCGTTACAATTTCGACGCGCGGGAAAATATTATCTTTTTGAACAAAGCGGCCTTCTTGGGCTGCAAAGCTACTTACACTCACAAATAAGCTTAAGCAGATTAAAAAAAGTCGTTTCATGGTTAACCTTCTAAAAATTCTATTAATTCAGGATCAGATACAATGCGGGTAATAATTTGCTCAGTCAACTTATTGAGCTGACCTTCTATTTTAGCGCGCTCGTGGCTAAATGGGCCTTCTAAATTAGCACTGCCTCTATACACTTTACTAAAGTTGCTTGAAGCGCGAATAACTCTTACACCAAGCTCTATATGAGCTTCGCTGGTATGGCTCACTAGTTTTTCGGTTACTACCGCTTGCAGTGCATGAATATCTACTTCAAAGCGCACAGTCGCTAAGTTAGAAATGCTGGCACCATTGCGGCTAAGGGCGCTGTCTAAAACACTTTTAACTGATTCAGTAAGACCTTGGCTTGCAAAGGTTTTAGTTTTGTCTGACTCAATAAGTTTAAGTGTTGATGTATCGCCCCGTAAATCAATTACACTGGTGCTTAAGCTACTATTTATAGTGCTTATCTGACCGCTTTTATAAACAGGATTGAGTATTACTTGGCTAGGCTGATTAGCGCAGCCACCAAGTATTAGTAATACACAACACCCAATTATAATGTTTGTTAATTTCATTTATAGCATTCCACTATTTTTAGTTGCGCTTAAAACGACAAACTTTTTGTTTGAACCTAGCAGTTTACAGTTACCGAACATACGATTTAACTTATCATGATAATCTAAATGACGATTACCAATAATACGCAGTTCGCCGCCTTCTTTTAATGTATCTTTTGCTTGTTTAAACATTTGCCAAGCAATGTGATCGGTAACCGCTTGAGCTTGGTGAAATGGAGGATTACAAAGCACCATATCTACACTGTCTCTTTCAAAGCCCGTTAAACAGTCATTTTCGATAAATTCACAGTTATCAAACTTATCGCCTAGGTTAATTTCTACATTTAACCGAGCCGATTCTACTGCCATGTAAGACTCATCAACAAAGGTAATTGATGCATTAGGACACTGAGCAAGTGTCATTAATCCAACAACGCCGTTACCACAGCCCAAATCAATAATACTTTTAGCTTTTGGCGTTTCTGGTAAGTAGTTAAAAAAGAAGCGTGCGCCAATATCTAACGAATCACGCGAAAACACATTTGCATGGTTTGTTATATTAAACTCTGTGCCTTCAAGCTCCCACGTTATAGGGAAGTCTGCTGCTTTATATCCGCCTTTAGCTGTGCTTAAAATAAGGCGAGACTTTTTAACTGCTAGGCTTGTTGTTGTTTTACCAATAAATTGTTCAAATGATTTTATTGTTGAATTATGAATTTCTTTTGTTTTACCTGCCGCAATTACTGGTGTTCCAGGCGCAAGTACTTCACTAAGTTCACTTAATTGGAACTGTAAAAAACCCACATTACGAGGGATTTTAATAAGTACTAAATCTACATCCTCAGGTAATGCCGACAAACTATCTACCTGTGTAAAATCTGTAGTAGGCAATTTGTTTTCTTGTAAGTTATAAGCCGCAGCTTGGTGGCTAATATAAGAATCATTAACTGAACAAACCGTTAACTTATTAAAATAACAAGCAAGTGCACCAAAGCTATCGTTTAGAATAAGCAATGAGCGACAATCAGGGTGATGTTCGTTAACATAATTGATAAGGTACTCATCTGCCGAATCCCACGCTTGTAAGCTGCGGTTTTTTTGATCCAATGGAAAGCGTTCAAGAGTAAAGGTTTTATCGCCTAGCTGGGCTTGCGTCGTCATAATGGTTCGTTGATCAGTAATCTAATGTAGGTAAATTCTAACATGCAACGGCAAAACGCCAACCCCCAACAGTTACCAAATAGCTTTTCTTATCAAAGTAGGGCACTTAGTGCGCAAAAAAGCCTCGATCTGTTTTATTATTTGCAGAAAAACCTACATTGGCAACAGCCCGATGTAACCGTTTATGGCAAAACAGGGCCCATTCCACGACTACAATGCTTCATGAGCGATTTAAATATTGAATACGGCTATTCAAGTAGTAAGCAAATAGTAGAACCGTGGGATGAGTTGCTACTTAATATGCGAAAGCGATTAGAAGCACATTTAAATCAGCCTCTAAACTCACTACTGGTTAATTATTACCGAGACGGCAATGATACGATGGGGTGGCACAGTGATGATGAAATAGAGCTTGGTGATAAACCAACAATTGTGTGTGTGTCGCTAGGAGCTGATAGGGTTTTAAAGTTAAAGCACAAAGCGAGTAATAAAGTGACTGACTTAAAGCTACAAAGCGGTAGTTGCCTAATAATGAATGGAGATAGTCAACGAGATTATCAACATGCAATACCCAAGCAAACAACGCTTGCGCACCCGCGAATAAGTTTAACTTACCGATTTATTAAGCACATTAAGCAAAAGCAATTTAGTTAGTTAATTTAACTTGTTATAGTAAGCCTATAAATTAGCTAATTAAAATGGTCTTTTATGTCAATGCAGCAACAGATCCAAGAAAAAATAAGCAGCGCCATTGCGTGTAAACATTTAAACGTAATCAATGAAAGTCATATGCACAGTGCCGGTACTGAGTCGCATTTTAAAGTTATAGTGGTTAGCGAAGAGTTCGCGGGTAAGCGCTTATTACAACGCCATCGTGAAATTAACGAAATTTTAAAAGATGAATTAGCAAATCATATTCATGCACTCGCTATTCATACATATACACCAGACGAGTATACAGAGCAGGGCGGTGAAGCGCCTGATTCTCCTAATTGTATGGGCGGCTCAAAGCTTAACTAAAATAAATAGGGAATTTGGTCGGTGTTTAACTGATCAGATCAGTGTTTTTAGTATTAGCCTTTAAACTAGCGCTAATTTTTATTGTAAAAGATATAGGATGATCAATGGTCATTAAGCCTAAAATTCGTGGATTTATCTGCACAAACGCACACCCAGCTGGTTGTGCAGAGCATGTTCAAGAACAAATTAACTATGTAAAACAACAGGGTGCATTAAAAAGTACACCAAAAAATGTATTAGTTATTGGCGCATCAACAGGCTACGGCTTAGCATCGCGCATTACTGCTGCGTTTGGTGGTGGTGCTAAAACATTAGGTATTTTCTTTGAAAAAGAAGGTACAGAGCGTAAAACAGGTTCTGCTGGTTGGTACAATACCGCTGCTTTTCAAGATGCAGCAGACGAAGCGGGCCTTTGGTCTAAAAATATTAATGGCGATGCGTTTTCTAACGAAATCAAGCAAAAAGCAATCGACACTATTAAAGCTGATTTGGGCAAAGTAGATTGTATTATTTACAGCTTAGCGTCTCCTCGTCGTACTGATCCAAACACTGGTGAAGTGTTTTCTTCTACACTTAAACCAATTGGAAATGCTGTAACAACAAAAAATTTAAATACATCAAAGCGTGAAATTGATGAAATTACGGTTGAAGCTGCAAATCAAGACGATATCGACAACACCATTAAAGTAATGGGTGGTGAAGATTGGGAAATGTGGATTGACGCATTAAAAGAAGCAGATGTATTAGCCGATAACTTTAAAACGACTGCGTACACTTATATTGGTAAAGAGTTAACATGGCCAATATACGGACACGCGACTATTGGTAAGGCTAAAGAAGACTTAGACCGTGCAACGGCTGCTATTAAAGAATCAACAAAAAATTTAAAGGGTGAGGCGTATGTTTCATCACTTAATGCAGTAGTAACCCAAGCAAGTTCTGCTATTCCTATAATGCCGTTATATATTTCTGCTTTATTTAAAGTTATGAAAGCAGATGGCACATACGAAGGCACTATTGAGCAAATTCACGCATTATTTAGTGAAAACCTGTATGGTGCATCGCCTCGCTTTGACGACGGCGGACATTTATTCCAAAACTACAAAGAGCTAGAGGACGATGTGCAAGCACGCGTACAAGCTGTATGGGATAGTGTTGATACAAGCAGTATTGATGAGCTAACAGACTATGTTGGTTACCATAACGAGTTTTTACGCTTATTTGGTTTTGGTATAGACGGTGTTGACTACGAGCAAGATATCGATTCAGTTAAGCCAATTGCTAATATGATTGACTAACAGAACTTAGTTATTAAAAGCCGCTATAGCGGCTTTTTTTATATTATGCGATTTGTTTAATTTACGATGAAATCAGGAACAATAATTGCTTAGGCTACCACTTTGGTCTAACTTGATTTTTATTAAAATCACTTAACAAAACCAAATAAGCGTTTCTGTCGTATAATTTTCATAAATACACTCGCATAGTCATCTAAAATGATGTTAAAATCTCGACAATATGTGATGAGTTTTACTACGTTGCTTGTTTGATATATCTAGCAAGCTGCTCTTTTGTACCTTGATATAGCTTGGAATAACTCAAATGGCGACGTGGTTGATACGATTTTTCAGTTTCTTTCCTTTAATGTAATGCAAGTGCGTATGATCAATATAAAAAAAGGTCTGGATTTACCCTTAGAGGGCTCACCACAGCAAGTTATACATGACGGTTCTGCTGTCAAACGTGTAGCTGTGCTTGGTGAAGAGTTTATCGGTATGCGTCCAACCATGCATGTTCGTGTGGATGACCAAGTCAAAAAAGGCCAGGTACTTTTTGAAGATAAAAAGAACCCAGGCGTCCTATTTACTGCTCCAGCTTCTGGCACAGTAAAAGAAATAAATCGTGGTGCTAAACGTGTGCTGCAATCTGTTGTTATTGAAGTTAACGGCAGTGAGCAAATCACCTTTGACTCTTTCAAAGCAGACGAGCTTTCGAGCTTAGAGCGTGAAAAAGCCAAAGAAGTACTTATCCAGTCTGGTCAATGGACAGCACTTCGTGCTCGCCCATTTAGCAAAGTAGCGGCTGTGGATGCAAATCCTAGTTCTATTTTTGTGACCGCAACTGACACAAACCCATTAGCTGCAGATCCTGCAGTAATAATTGCCGAAAATGCGCAAGCATTTGAAGCGGGTCTTGCTGTTATTTCGCGTTTGACCGATGGCAAAGTATTTGTGTGTAAAAAAGCAGGTAGCCAAGTTCCTAGCTCATCTATAGCTCAAGTAGAAGTACATGAGTTTGGTGGTGTGCATCCGGCTGGCCTCGTTGGCACTCATATCCATCATCTTGATGCAGTTTCTGTTAGCAAACAAGTTTGGCATATTGGTTACCAAGACGTTATCGCGTATGGTCACTTATTCCTTACTGGTGAAATTTACACAAATCGTGTTATTTCGCTTGCAGGTCCTCGCGTTAAAAATCCACGTTTAGTGAAAACACAACTAGGTGCTTCATTGGATGATTTAGTGGCTGGTGAGCTAGAAGACGGAGATAACCGCGTTATTTCTGGTTCTGTTCTATCAGGTTCTATTTCAAACGGTGTTCATGCATTCTTAGGTCGTTACCACGTTCAAGTATCTGTTTTACTTGAAGGTCGCGAAAAAGAATTGTTTGGCTGGATTGCACCAGGTAGTGATAAATTCTCTGTAACGCGTACATTCCTTTCTCACCTTGCGCCGAGTCGTTTATTTAAAATGACAACGTCAACAGGTGGTTCAAAACGTGCCATGGTACCAATTGGTAGCTACGAGCGCGTAATGCCGCTGGATATTTTGCCTACTCTATTATTACGTGACTTAATTGCGCGTGATTTAGACAGTGCAATTTCATTAGGTGCGCTTGAACTTGATGAAGAAGATTTAGCGTTATGTACCTTCGTTTGTCCTGGCAAATACGAGTATGGTTCTATCCTACGCGATTGCTTAACTACGATCGAGAAGGAAGGCTAGAGAGATGGGTTTAAAAAAATATCTAGAAGATATCGAGCCGAATTTTGAAGCCGGTGGTAAATATGAAAAGTTTTATGCTCTGTATGAAGCAGCTGCAACTATTTTTTATACACCAGGCTACGTAAATAAAGGCGCGACACACGTACGCGATAACATCGACCTAAAACGCATGATGATTTTAGTGTGGATGGCGACGTTCCCAGCTATGTTTTTTGGTATGTTCAATATCGGTGATCAAGCTGCAATTGCACTTGGTAATGGTTTTGAACTAGCTAATATATGGCAAGTTGATTTGTTTCAACTGTTAGGCGGTCAATTAACCGCTGATGCAGGCTGGGGCGCTAAGATGTTCTATGGAGCATGTTTCTTCCTACCTATCTACGCGGTAACATTTGCAGTTGGTGGCTTTTGGGAAGTAATATTTGCTTCTGTGCGTAAGCATGAAATTAACGAAGGTTTCTTCGTTACTTCAGTGTTATTTGCACTTATTTTGCCAGCAACGATTCCTTTATGGCAAGTTGCGTTAGGTATTACGTTTGGTGTAGTAATCGCTAAAGAAATCTTTGGTGGTACTGGCCGTAACTTCTTAAACCCTGCTTTAGCCGGCCGTGCATTTTTGTTCTTTGCATACCCAGCTCAAATCTCAGGTGACACAGTATGGACAGCAGTAGATTCGTTCTCTGGTGCAACTATGCTAGGCCAAGCATTTGCTGGCACACTTGATTTTGCAAACATGGAATTATGGTGGAATGCGTTTTACGGTTTCATTCAAGGTTCTGTAGGTGAAACATCTACACTTGCATTATTAGTAGGTGGTTTGTTCTTAATTTACGTTCGTATCGCTTCTTGGCGTATTGTACTAGGTGTATTCCTAGGTATGGTAGCAACTGCGTTTATATTAAATGCTGTTGGCTCAGAAACTAACCCTGTATTTGCAATGCCTTGGTATTGGCATTTAGTACTTGGTGGCTTTGCGTTCGGTATGTTCTTTATGGCTACTGACCCTGTATCAGCTGCATTTACTGACAAAGGTAAATTAGCATATGGTCTATTAATTGGCTTTATGGTGGTTATGATACGTGTTGTGAATCCTGCTTTCCCAGAAGGTATGATGCTAGCGATCTTATTTGCTAACTTATTCGCTCCACTGTTCGATCACTTTGTAGTGCAGGCTAATATTAAGCGGAGGTTGGCACGTAATGTCTAGTAATAACGAATCAATCGGCAAAACGTTATCAGTTGTTGTCGCACTATGTTTAGTGTGTGCAATCATCGTATCGTTTGCTTCTGTACAGCTTCGTCCTTTACAGCAAGCTAATAAAGAAAAAGATATTCAAAGTAATATCTTGGCTGCTGCGGGTATCGATAAAGTTGAAAATGTTTTAGAAACATTTGATGCAAAAATCGAAGCGCGCGTTGTAAACATGACTACAGGTGAGTTTGTAGATACAGACCCAACAATCTTTGACTTTGAAAAAAGCAAATATGATGCAGCGCTAAGTGTTTCTCTTAAAGAGAAAGGCGTTAAAGATATTGCTGGTATTCAACGTGTGACTAAAGAGTCGCCGGTGTATATCTCTAAAAAAGAAGATGGCTCAGTTGATGCAATCATTCTTCCTATCCAAGGCTACGGCTTATGGGGCTTAATGTATGGTTTTATCTCGCTTGAAAGCGATGCTGAAACTGTTAAGAGCATTATCTTTTACAAGCATAATGAAACCCCTGGTCTAGGTGGCGAAATCCAAAATCCACAGTGGACTGCTACATGGGAAGGTAAAGAACTTCCAATTCAAATTGTTAAAGGTACTGCGGGCAATGATGAGCATAAGATCGATGGTCTTTCAGGTGCTACATTAACGTCTAACGGTGTTGATCATGCAGTTGACTTTTGGACTGGCGAAAATGGCTTTGGCCCTTTCCTTGCGAAAGTACGTAAAGGAGCATTGAAATAATGGCTGATACTAAAGAAATGAAGGCGGTCCTATTTGGTCCGGTTTTAGCTAACAACCCAATCGCATTACAAGTACTTGGTATTTGTTCTGCGCTAGCGGTAACGTCTAGCTTAAAAAATGCGTTAATCATGTCAATCGCATTGACATTAGTAACTGCATTTTCGAGCTTCTTTATCTCGCTTATTCGTAACCAGATCCCATCATCTGTACGTATCATCGTACAAATGACAATTATTGCATCATTGGTAATCGTTGTTGACCAAGTATTACAGGCATTCTCTTACGCTACGGCAAAAGAGCTTTCTGTATTCGTTGGTCTAATCATTACTAACTGTATCGTAATGGGTCGTGCTGAAGCATATGCGATGAAGTCGCCACCAATTATGTCTTTCCTTGACGGTATTGGTAATGGCTTAGGCTATTCTGTAGTACTACTTACTGTTGGTTTCATTCGTGAGCTATTCGGTAAGGGTTCACTATTCGGTGTTGATATTATCCCATTAGTACAAGATGGCGGTTGGTATCAGCCTATGGGTCTATTGATCTTACCACCGAGTGCATTCTTCATCATTGGTTTATTCATATGGGTACTTCGTACTTATAAGAAAGACCAAGTAGAAGCTAAAGCGTAAGGGGCAAATAGTGGAACATTATATTAGTTTATTTGTAAAAGCCGTTTTTATTGAGAACTTAGCGTTGTCATTCTTCTTAGGCATGTGTACTTTTTTAGCAGTATCTAAAAAAGTAACTACATCAATTGGCCTAGGTATAGCGGTTATAGTTGTATTGGGTATTTCTGTACCTGTTAACAACTTGGTTTACCATGCGGTACTTGCACCCGGTTCACTTACTTGGTTAGGTTACCCAGATGCAGATCTTAGCTTTTTACGTTTCTTAACTTTCATTGGTGTTATTGCAGCACTAGTGCAAATTCTTGAAATGGCATTAGATAAGTTTTTCCCTGCACTATACAACGCGTTAGGTATCTTCTTACCACTTATCACAGTTAACTGTGCAATATTTGGTGCGGTATCATTCATGGTTGAGCGTAACTATAACTTCGGCGAGTCTGTTGTCTATGGTATTGGCGCTGGTGTTGGTTGGGCACTTGCAATTACATTACTTGCAGGTATCCGTGAGAAACTGAAATATTCAGACGTGCCAGACGGCTTACGTGGTTTAGGTATTACCTTCATCACTGTTGGTTTAATGGGACTTGGCTTTATGTCATTCTCTGGTATTTCACTGTAAAGGGTAGCGAGGATAAATCATGGATTATCAGATTTTCTTAGGCGTTGGTGTTTTCATCGCTATCGTTGTACTACTAGTTTTAGTGATCATTGGTGCTAAATCTCAGTTAGTTGCAAGCGGTGACATCATCATCGGTATTAATGGCGATAAAGACAAAGCCATTACTACATCAGCAGGTAATAAGCTTTTAAGTGCATTATCTGAGTCAGGTATTTTCGTATCATCTGCTTGTGGCGGCGGTGGCTCTTGTGGTCAGTGTCGTGTTCACATTAAAGAAGGTGGCGGCGATATCCTGCCAACTGAACTTGATCACATATCTAAAGGTGAAGCCCGTGAAGGCTGTCGTTTAGCGTGTCAGGTAAATGTTAAAAACGACATGGAAATTGAACTTGAAGAGTCAATTTTTGGTGTTAAAAAATGGGATTGTGAAGTTATCTCTAACGATAACAAAGCAACGTTCATTAAAGAACTTAAACTGCAAATCCCTGGTGATGAGTCAGTGCCTTTCCGTGCGGGTGGTTACATCCAAATCGAAGCGCCACCTCATCATGTTAAATATGCAGATTTTGATGTTCCTGAAGAATATCGTGGCGACTGGAATCATTTTGGTTTCTTCGATCTGGAGTCAAAAGTAGACGAAGAAACTATTCGTGCATACTCAATGGCTAACTACCCAGAAGAAGAAGGCATCATTATGCTTAACGTGCGTATTGCTGCTCCGCCTCCGAGAAACCTAAGCTTGCCATGTGGTAAAATGTCTTCGTACATTTGGTCACTTACAAAAGGCGACAAGGTAACTATTTCAGGTCCATTTGGTGAGTTCTTTGCTAAAGACACAGATGCAGAAATGATCTTTGTTGGTGGTGGTGCTGGTATGGCGCCAATGCGTTCACATATCTTTGACCAACTTAAACGTTTGCACTCTAAACGTAAGATGAGCTTTTGGTATGGTGCACGTTCTGAACGTGAAATGTTCTACGTAGAAGATTTTGACGGCCTAGCGGCTGAAAATCCTAACTTCGTATGGCATACAGCGCTTTCAGATCCACAACCTGAAGATAACTGGGAAGGCTACACTGGCTTTATCCATAACGTGTTATTTGAGAACTATCTTAAAGATCACGAAGCGCCAGAAGATTGTGAGTACTACATGTGTGGTCCTCCAATGATGAACGCGGCAGTTATCACTATGCTTAAAGATTTAGGTGTTGAAGACGAAAATATCTTATTAGATGATTTCGGTGGCTAACACTAATACCAAAACAGTTTAGTTTTGGTTAAAATACCAGCCTCGTAGCACTTGTGTTACGAGGCTTTTTTTATTCTTTAATTTTTCAATCTATTAAGTAGAGCTGTTATGAATCGAGTAAGTACTTCACAAGGCATAATGGCCTTTTTACTAATTACGCTGACTTTATTATTGTCTGGGTGTGGTGAAAAGCCAGAGTCAAAAGAGACCTTTTTAGAAGGTAAGACTATGGGAACCACTTATCATATTAAATATTATGATGAGCAAGCCCAGTTATCGGCCTCACAATTACAACTGCAAATAGACGCTGTTTTAAAAGATGTAAATCAATCTATGTCTACTTACATAGAAGACTCTGAAATAAATACATTTAACAGATTACCTGCAAATCAAGTGATGCCAATTAGCGACGATTTTAGGGCTGTTATAAGCGAATCAATCCGCTTAGGTGAATCAACTAAAACACTTGATGTAACTATGGGACCTTTAATTGACTTATGGGGCTTTGGTCCTGATAAAAAGCCAACCAATCGCCCAAGCGATGAAGAGCTTACTAAAATGGTTGAAAAAATAGGTATTGATAAGCTTATTTTAAATGAACAGGGTTTAGCTAAAACAGTTAATGGGCTAGAGCTTTCGTTTTCAGCAACGGCTAAAGGCTACGGTATCGACAAAGTAGCGCAGCTATTAGAAAGCCACAGTATTACTAACTACATGGTTGAGATTGGTGGTGAGCTACGTATAGCGGGTGAAAAACCAAATAGCCATGATTGGAAAATTGCGATAGAGCAACCAGATGCACAACCTGGAGAACGTAAAGTACACCGTGTTTTATCGCCAGGTACAAGCGGGATCGCAACCTCGGGCGATTACCGTATTTTTTATAAAATGGATGGCGAGATCTATACTCATTTAATTGACCCTGCAACCGGTATGCCTATTAAGCACGACTTAGTGTCGGTAACCGTGCTTCATCCAAGCGCTATGACGGCAGATGGTTTAGCGACTGCTCTTACTGTGATGGGTATGGAAAAAGCGCAGGTATATGCACAGCAGCATGATTTGCCGGTGTATTTAATAGGTAAATCAAATGAGGGTTTAGTTACTTATTCAAGCCCTGCATTTAAACCTTATTTATAGTATGGTGCTGGCTTGTTTATTTCCACGTTATTTGGGTATATAATAGCAGTTGCTCAAAAATGTTTGAGTTTAATTAATTGCTGATCAATAGGGGCTAAGCAATGTCACTTTTTCTTCTTACTTTTGGCTTACTAATTTTGATAGTTTCGGCTATGGCCGTTGGTATGATTGTGCAAAAAAAATCTATGGCAAGTAGCTGTGGTGGTTTAGGTTCGGTTGGTATTGATAAAGCCTGTGATTGCGATGATCCATGTGATAAACGCAAAAACCGTTTAGCTAAAGAACAAGCCTGGAAAGAAAATCAAATTATTTAAGTTCTCTTAAATATTAAAAAGCGCTTTACAGCGCTTTTTTTGTGTCTGTAAAACTCTTTAAATCCTTTGTTCTCAAACCAACCCAATCTTAATGTATTAGACAAACGTCTATAGTTTAGTTTTTTTCACCTATTAGGTTTATTTTTCTCGTTTGTCAAATTGGAGCTAACACTCTAAAGTTTAACCATAGACACAGAGCAAGGCTCTAGTCATAAGCTTTAGGCAAAGTTGGCCTCGCTTAAAAGAATCTTTATATTGTGTGTGAAGATGTTGTCAGTGTGAAAGGCAACTCAAATTCGGTGGTGACTGCATTTGAGTTGTTTTTATTTCCCTACAATGCCACGTAATGTAAACCAAGAATCTTTATATTGTGTGTGAAGATGTTGTCAGTGTGAAAGGCAACTCAAATTCGGTGGTGACTGTATTTGAGTTGTTTTATTTCCCCTACAATGCCACGTAATGTATACCAAGAATCTTTATATTGTGTGTGAAGATGTTGTCAGTGTGAAAGGCAACTCAAATTCGGTGGTGACTGCATTTGAGTTGTTTTTATTTCCCTACAATGCCACGTAATGTATACCAAGAATCTTTATATTGTGTGTGAAGATGTTGTCAGTGTGAAAGGCAACTCAAATTCGGTGGTGACTGTATTTGAGTTGTTTTTATTTCCCTACAATGCCACGCAGTGTAAACAAAAAATCTTTATATTGTGTGTGAAGATGTTGTCAGTGTGAAAAGCGGCTCAATTTCGGTGGTGACTGAATTTGGGCTGTTTTTATTTGTGCGACACAATTATTACTCCCTCCTAAAAGCCTACAATTCTATTAAATATTTCTCTTTAAATCGTTTTTTATTTTAAGCAACCCTATGTTTTTTATCGTGTTATTTTTTATTAACAAAATAGCTTCGAAAGCTTAACTCAAATTTATTGTTTTTTAGTTGAACAGAAAATTCTCTTTGTTATACTCACGTTCGAACTTTCAGTAAGTTTTGAAAGTTTGATTGATACGGATCAATTTTCACAAGGGGAATTTGTGCTAACCGGATTTGATCGTATTCAGCACCTGATTTTTGGGCTTACAGCAGCAATGTTTTTTAAGTTTTTCCATTGCAAACTGTATTACTCTAATTTTGTTATAGTCATTTAAGTAGGTTAATGTCTTTGAACACACTTTCTTTACATCATACCAATACTGATCTCGCCCCAAGCGAGCCAGTTACGTGTGAACGCTTGAATAAAGCGGGTAAGGGCGTGTGTGTAGCTATAACTTTATTAGTGTTTAATACGATCATGTTGTTAAGCGGTGCACTAGAGGATGCCTTCAAGCTTGAGGCGCTATTAAGTGATGGGTTTATTGTAGAGCCACTGTTACTTACTATTGCCGGATTTTTAGCTCATCCAATCATTTCAAGTCAGTTACTTATTGGCCTTTGTTGGTTATTGTTCCATATTTTTCCAGCGCGTCGTGCTGGAATTATCCTCCGTAAAGCAGCCTTTGCTTTTAGCGAGGCTAAAGTTCTTCAGCCTGTGCATGTTGCACATGGTTGTCGTGCTCCACCTAGCTTTACAGGTTGTCTGTAAGGCTGCATCTTGTTGCTGGTTTTAATTATTTGTTCTTGCTGTAAATAATTAAGGTTAGCTAAAACAAAGTAGCTCTGTGTTTTTTAAGCACACTTCAGCCAACCACCACTCACCCAAGTTAACTTTTATTACGTTATATAAATGCGTTTAGAAAGCTGGGTTTGTTGCTAGGTCATTAATGGCATGAGCTTTAGGTTTTGAATAGCCCCCTTATTTTTATAATTTAATTCTAGTTAACTTGGGTTTTTATTGAAAAATCGTTGCTTTGGTTTTTATGCAAAGCAGCAAACTGAAACTCTAGGTTTGTAGGATACTCCCTTGTTAATTCGTAACCTTTGTAATATTGCTTTAGCTAGTACCGTGCTGGCGTTGTCAGGCTGTAAAGGCGGGATACTCGATCCAAAAGGGCAGATAGGCATAGATGAGAAAAATTTAATTATCATCGCAACCGTGCTTATGTTGCTTGTAGTCGTTCCCGTTATTGTGATGACTTTGTATTTCGCATGGAAATATAGAGACACGCAAACTCATGAAATTTACGCTCCAAAATGGGCTCATTCAAATAAAATTGAAGCCGCAGTTTGGGCTGTTCCTATTGTTATTGTGATTATTTTAGGTGTTATTACCTGGGTGTCTACCCAAGAGCTAGACCCTTACAAACCCATTGAAGGTAAAGGTAAGCATCTTACTGTTGAAGTGGTGTCATTAAATTGGAAGTGGCTATTTATTTATCCTGAGCAAGGTATTGCTACGGTTAATGAATTAGTGTTTCCGGCAAATGTACCTGTTGAATATAAAATCACGTCAGAGAGCACAATGAATTCATTTTTTATTCCGCAATTGGGTAGTCAAATATACTCAATGGCTGGGATGGAAACCAAGCTTCACTTAATTGCAAATGAGCCAGGTACGTTTAAAGGTTTCTCAGCAAATTACAGTGGTGCAGGTTTTACTGGTATGAAGTTTAATGCCATTGCTACCCCTACTCAAGCTGGTTTTGATAAGTGGGTGAGTGATGTAAAAGCGAATTCAAGCGCTAATAATCTGACTCATGCAAATTATGTTGAGCTTGCAAAAGCGAGCGAAAATAATCCTGTTGCTTATTACGGTAAAGTTGAAGACAGCTTATTTCATACCATTATCATGAAATATATGCAGGCGCATGGCGATATGAATAAAAAGCACAATGCGATGAGCGAACATGGCGAGATGGGTATGCAACATCACGCAATGGACAAACATTCAGCGAAACCATCACACAGCCAGGACGAGGAATAATAATGTCGTTTTTAGGTAAACTTTCACTCGATGCAATACCGTTTCACGAGCCGATTCTTGTGTTTACGATGGCAGCTATTTTAATAGCTGCAATTGTTATTACTGCGCTAATTACAAAGCATAAAAAATGGGGCGTGCTTTGGCGCGACTGGATCACATCTGTGGATCATAAGCGCTTAGGCGTAATGTATATTATTTTAGCTTTAGTAATGCTGTTTCGTGGGTTTTCTGATGCAATAATGATGCGTACTCAGTTAGCACTTGCTACTAGTGGCGCGCCCGGTTATTTACCACCAGAGCACTACGACCAAATATTTACAGCTCACGGCGTAATTATGATCATATTTATGGCGATGCCATTTATGATTGGTTTAATGAACATTGTACTACCACTGCAAATTGGTGCTCGCGATGTTGCCTTTCCATTTTTAAACAATTTAAGTTTTTGGTTAACTACCGGTGGTGCTATTTTAATTAATATGTCGCTGGTTTTTGGTGAGTTTGCTAAAACAGGTTGGGTGGCGTATCCGCCACTTTCGGAGCTGACCTTTAGCCCTGGGGTGGGGGTCGACTATTATATTTGGGCTTTGCAAATATCCGGTCTTGGAACACTCTTAACTGCAGTAAACTTTTTAGCGACCGTTATCAAAATGCGTGCACCAGGCATGACCTTAATGAAAATGCCAATTTTCACATGGACATGTACGTGGGCAAACATCTTAATTGCAGCATCATTCCCAATTTTAACCGCAATGCTTACTATGTTAACGCTTGACCGTTATCTCGATTTCCATTTCTTTACCAATGAATTGGGCGGTAACGCCATGATGTACATCAACCTGTTTTGGGCATGGGGTCATCCTGAGGTATATATTTTAGTATTACCGGCGTTTGGTGTTTTTTCTGAGATTATTTCGACATTTGCAGGTAAGCGTTTATTTGGTTATAAATCGATGGTTTACGCCAGCGGTGCAATCTCTATTTTAGGGTTTATTGTTTGGTTACATCACTTCTTCACAATGGGCTCAAGTGCTAACGTTAACGCGTTCTTTGGGGTAATGACCATGGTTATTGCCGTACCAACAGGCGTTAAGTTGTTTAACTGGCTATTTACTATTTACCGAGGTCGTTTACGTATAACCGTTCCGGTACTTTGGACACTTGGTTTTATGGTTACCTTTACCGTAGGCGGCATGACTGGTGTGTTACTTGCTATTCCTGGTGCCGATTACGTACTGCATAACAGCTTATTCTTAATTGCACATTTCCATAACACAATTATCGGTGGTGCTGTATTTGGCTACCTAGCTGGTTTTGTATTTTGGTTCCCTAAAGCGATGGGCTTCAAGCTTAACGAAAAATGGGGCAAGGCATCATTTTGGTGTTGGATTATCGGTTTCTTCGTTGCATTTATGCCGTTGTATGTACTTGGTTTCTTAGGTATGACACGTCGTTTAAACCACACTAATAATCCTGATTGGAACATTTGGCTATACATTGCTGCAGGCGGTGCTGTCATTATTATGTTTGGTATTATTAGCCAAGCAGTTCAATTATATGTGAGCTTTAGAGACCGTGAAGCGCTTGACGATACAACAGGCGATCCGTGGAACGGACACACACTTGAGTGGGCAACAAGCTCACCTCCACAAGTGTATAACTTTGCTACCATTCCGCACATTGATGATATTGATGCATGGACCGACATGAAAGAAAAAGGTCAAGCTTACCAAGATAAGGCAAGCTACAGCCCTATTCATATGCCTAAAAATACATCAGCAGGCGTGCTAATGGCAGCAAGTTTAACCGCATTTTGTTTTGCGATGATCTGGCATATTTGGTGGTTAGCAGCTGTTGGTTTTATTGGCGCAATTGCTTTATTTATCAAACGTTGTTACGCCAGCGATGTTGATTACTATATACAACCTGATGAAATTGCAAAAATTGAAGCTGCATATAATTCAAGTGGGAATAAGGAGCTAAAAGCGTGAGTACACTTTCTGCAAATTTAGAATCTGCAAATTTAGAGTCTGTATCTCACGATGATCATGCGCACGAGCATGATCATCACGATACATCGGGCGATACCGTATTCGGTTTTTGGTTATACCTAATGACCGATTGCTTATTATTTGCCTCATTTTTTGCAACCTACGCCGTGTTATTTATGAACACAGCCGGTGGTGTATCGGGTAAAGATATTTTTGAACTCGACTTTGTAGCAGTAGAAACAGCTGCACTACTTATTAGTAGTATTACCTTTGGTTTTGCCATGATTGCCGCTCAAGGGCAAAAAAAGGCGCTCACACTTACTTGGTTATTTATTACGTTTTGTTTAGGTGCTGTGTTTATTGGTATGGAAATATACGAATTTCATCACCTAATAGTGAACGGGCATGGTCCGCAACATAGTGCTTTTTTAACATCGTTTTTCTCATTAGTTGGCTTACATGGTTTACATGTAACAGCCGGTTTAATTTGGATGACCATAATGATGATAGAAGTTGCTAAACGCGGTCTAGGTAAAGCAACCGTAACGCGTTTAAGCTGCTTAAGCCTATTTTGGCACTTCTTAGACATTGTTTGGATTTGTGTATTTACCGTTGTTTATTTAATGGGAGCAATGTAATGAGCCACAGCGAAACACATGCTGAGCACCATGATGAATCTCATGGCAGTGTTAAAACTTACTTAATTGGCTTTGTGTTATCAGTAATTTTGACAGCCATTCCATTTTGGATGGTAATGGAAGGCGACTTCACAAAGGCAACAACGCTTTGGAGCATTGTTACTTTAGCAATCGTACAAATTTGGGTGCATTTAAAATACTTTTTACACCTTAATTTTACGACCGAAGATGGCCGTGCAAGTACTTTCTCATTCCTATTCAGTGCTCTGATCATCGTAATGGTGGTTGGGTTATCTGTTTGGATCATTTATGAATCTAACGCAATGATGATGTACTAGGAGTTGAAGATGTTTCGTCGTTATTTATCAGTGACAAAGCCGGGTATTATTATGGGCAATTTGATCAGCGTAGCGGGCGGGTTTTTACTTGCCTCGCGCGGTGATATAAACCCATGGTTAATGATTGCTACATTAATTGGTTTGTCGCTAGTGGTTGCATCAGGTTGTGCTATCAATAATGTTATAGATAGAGACATAGATGTAGCCATGGCGCGTACTCGTACGCGAGTAACAGTAACAGGCGAAATGTCGGCCTTTGCTGCACTTAGTCACGGTATTTTATTGGGTGTTGTGGGCTTTGGTTTACTTATCGCCTATACCACTCAAGCCGCGGTATTTTTTGCAGCCTTTGGCTACGTAATTTATGTAGGGGTTTATAGCCTCTACATGAAGCGTAACTCAGTATATGGCACTTTTGTAGGTAGCCTTTCGGGCGCAGTACCACCAGTAGTCGGTTACTGCGCCGTAACAGGCCAGTTCGATATGGGCGCGTTAATACTGCTGGTTATGTTTAGCTTGTGGCAAATGCCGCACTCTTACGCCATCGCTATTTTCCGCTTTAAAGATTACCAAGCTGCAGGTATTCCAGTATTACCTGTGGCGCAGGGTATAGACAAAGCAAAACGCCATATCGTACTTTATATTGCTGTATACGCTTTAGTTGTAATGCTGCTGCCAATTAGTGGATACACCGGCGCTGCTTTTATGGCTGTTGCCTGTATTACCAGTTTTTGGTGGTTATTAATGGCACTAAGAGGGTATCGTCGAAATATTGATGTAACCAGTTGGGCACGTAAAGTGTTCGCGTTTTCTATCATTAATATTACAGCGTTAAGTATTGCTATGGCTGTTGACTATCATAGCGTTGCTCCACAGCTATTAACACTTACCTAATTTAAAAGCTTTAACATTCCAAAGTTAATCCAAAGGCTCGAAAGAGCCTTTTTTTATGCCTGAATATTGAAATGATTTAGCATTCGTATACTCGCTATTTTACTTTTTAAAATCATCAGCATTGTAATAAAGTGGTTTAAGCGTACCGCAGTTAATAAACTTATAAGTAAGCTCGTTTTCAGCCGGTACACGTTTTGATGTACGAAGTTTTTGCATACAAGCATTGACTAAATCGACAAAAATAAGATGGTTATAGCTCGGCGCTTGTTGAATTCTATGAATATAAATACGCTCAGTACCGCTTAGTTTAATCATGTCGTAGTCTTGCCATTGTGATGACTCAGTTAAATCTTTTAGCTTTCTAGAGTAGAGTTTTTCACTCATTATTATTTCTCTATTTGAGTAAATTAAACTGCCACCTTGCCTATAATCACCCTCGTATACATCTGCGATAATAGTTATCTCGGCCCCATCCACTAAGTTTTGAATATCAAATGGATGGGGTTTCATAGTTATAAGTTCAGCATTACGTATCAGCTCTAAAAAAGCGACATCAGGGTTTTCTATTTTATACACTACTTGCACATCGTGTGGTGCTTTATACGTTGGCAAATTAATAGCAAAAATACTAGAACCCTGATTTAGCAAAGCCATAGGGTGCTCAGCATTGTATGCGGGGTCTACCGGTGGAAGTTCTATCTTTTCTTCTTCCGCTGTAGCAAAACCACTTATGGCAATGAGCAATAGAGTAAGTAGTAGGCGCATTATAATCTCAATTAATTTATGAGCTTAAATTGTAGTATAAAGTTTATATTACTTATATTTTTAAACTAAATTTAGACCTATATTATTACTCAGATATGGAGTGTAATAATGTTCGTGCCTTCAAATGTAGGTTTGCGTCCTCTGGGTTTGACGTATTAGTCAGCCAAATTACATTACCTTCTTTATTTACAAACAATGTAGTAGGTGTGCCTCGTATACCTAATTGCTGTGCTATTGCATCGGCTTTTACGGCTGTTTTAAAAGTATAACCTCTATCGCTAAGCGCTTTAGCGGGAGTAGCATCGTCATCTTCTTTAAAGCTCACGGCAATAACTTTTAAGCCCATATCATCAATTTTTTGAAGTGCTGGCTGTAGCTTTTTACAGTATGGGCACCACGTTGCCCAAAAATGTAAAATGTAAGGTTGACCTAATAAATCTTGAGTACTGAGAGCAGACCCATCGGCCATTTGTAGATTTAATGCAGGTAATTTAGGGTATGTTGCTTCAGCGTCTTGCTCTTGTGCGCTAACTATAAAGCTTAATAAAGTGAGTGTGATGGCAAAAAAGAGTTGTTTCATAGTGTTTTCGTTTTTATTGTATGTATTAAATAAGAACGAGTATTTAACATTTTTATTTCACATTAAAAACGAGCGGCTTGCTCAATAACAATACCATGGCGCTTAGCAAGGCGAAGGTGATCTTTATCGTAGCCGCCACCAATTACTGTAGCTACGGGGGTGTTGTGTTCAAGGCAACGTTTTAGTACTAAATGATCGCGTTTAACTATGCCATCCCAGCTAATGTCGAGTTTACCTAAACCATCACCTTGCCAAATATCAACGCCTGCATCGTAAAGCACTAAATCGGGATTTAACTCTTTGAGCAAAAATTGCAGTGTGTCGTCAACTATGCCTAAATACTCATCGTCTTTCATATTATCGGCTAAGCCAACATCTAGATCGCTAGCGGACTTTCTAAAGGGGAAGTTTTTTTCACAATGGATAGAACAAGTATAAGCATATGCCTGATGCTCTAACATGGCCGCAGTGCCATCACCTTGGTGCACGTCTAAATCAAAAATAAGTACGTTAGTTACTTCACCCGATTCAATTAAAGTTTGCGTGGTAAAGGCTAAATCGTTAACCATGCAGTAGCCTGAGCCAAAATCGGTATGTGCATGGTGTGTACCACCAGCAAGGTGACACGCTATACCATGTTTAAGTGCTAAACGAGCTGTTTGAAGCGTCCCTTGAGGAGCTGTAAAAGTACGTGCCATAAGCTCTTTTGACCAAGGCAAACCAATGCGGCGCATGGCTTTTTCATCTAGGCGATTATTCCACAAGTCATGTATATAGTTTTCGCAGTGTATTAGCTCAAGCGGCTCTGGCGTACCGAGTATTGGCTCAACCAGGTTACTGCCGATTAAACCAAGCTCGGCAACATGCGCATATAAATGTGCAAACTTACTCATTGCAAAACGATGCTTTGGATCGAAACTAAACGAGTAGTTAGGGTGATACACCAAAGGTAAATGTGGATTTAAAATCATGTTTTCACAAGTTAAAAAGTTTGCCCTATGGTAATCAACTAATTCAATTGAGTCTATTATTGTGTCTCGTGAATTAACATAGCGAGCTCGCGATGGAGTAGCTCGTCATCAGCTAAGTTTAGCTCTATTAAACGCTTTAAATAGGTAATGCTGTCTATATCAATGTGATGACATTTTAAGCCAATATGATCGGCTTCAATATGGCAGATGACTACTTCCATTTTAATTTCTATATCGCTTTGAGGCAAGGTAAAGCACAGAACGGCTTGGCTTTTTTTGCTGCCAATAAAGGCATCACAATTAGTAATTAACGCGCCATGTAATGATACATCAAGCAATTTACAGGGGTATTCATGGTTATTAAAATCAAGTTGGGCAGTAGTTGAAAATAACACGCGAGAAAATTGACGACGGTTTTGCATAATTTAACTTTATTGTTTTTAATAAATTTAGCATAGCGGATAATTGACTACATGCTAACAATATATGTGCAGACAATGCTGGTGGCATAAAAAAGCCCCGCATAAATGCAGGGCTCAAATTAGCATTAATAAATATTAGCCAATTTTTTTGTACTTAATACGTTTAGGTTGAGCTGCAGCTGCACCTAGTGTCTTTTTAAGCCACTCTTCGTATTCAGTGTAGTTACCATCAAAAAAGTTAATTTGACCTTCGTCGCGGTAATCTAAAATGTGTGTAGCAATACGGTCAAGGAACCAACGGTCATGCGATATACACATTACACAACCAGGGAACTCTAAAATAGCGTTCTCTAGAGCACGTAGTGTTTCAACGTCCAAGTCATTGGTTGGCTCATCGAGTAGTAACACGTTGCCGCCAGCTTTTAATAACTTAGCAAGGTGTAAGCGGTTACGCTCTCCACCAGATAGGTCTTTAACAAACTTTTGCTGATCGTTACCTTTAAAGTTAAAGCGACTAACGTATGCACGGCTTGGGAACTCAAAGTTACCAATTTTTAGAACGTCTTGTCCGTCTGATATTTCTTGGAAAACAGTTTTGCTTTCGTCCATACCATCACGGAACTGATCAACGGTCGCAAGGTGAACAGTTTCACCAACACTGATACTACCGCTGTCTTGCTTTTGCTCACCACTGATCATTTTAAATAGCGTTGATTTACCTGCGCCATTCGCGCCAATAATACCCACAATGGCACCTTTTGGCATGCTAAAGCTTAAGTCGTCAATTAAAACGCGATCACCAAAACTCTTACGAAGATTCGTTACTTCAAGTACTTGATCCCCTAAGCGCGGACCAGGTGGAATAAACATCTCGTTAGTTTCGTTACGTTTTTGGTAATCAGACTGCTGCATTTCAGTAAACTGAGCCATACGTGCTTTTGACTTAGCTTGACGACCTTTAGGGTTTGAACGAACCCATTCAAGCTCTTGCGCAATTGATTTTTGACGTGCTTTTTCAGATTTTTGTTCTTGCTGTAAGCGCGCATCTTTTTGTTCAAGCCAAGAAGAATAGTTACCTTCCCATGGAATACCTTCACCACGGTCAAGCTCTAATATCCAACCAGCTACATTATCAAGGAAGTAACGGTCATGCGTTACCGCCACAACAGTGCCTTCGTAATCGTGTAAGAAGCGCTCTAACCATGCAACCGACTCAGCATCCAAGTGGTTAGTTGGTTCATCAAGAATAAGCATGTCTGGTTTTTCAAGCAATAATCGACATATAGCAACACGGCGGCGTTCACCACCTGAAAGGTGCTCAATTTTAGCATCCCATTCTGGCAGGCGAAGTGCATCAGCTGCGCGCTCTAAAACGTTGTCAATGTTATGACCATCGTGCGCCTGAATAACTGCTTCAAGTTCGCCTTGCTCTTTTGCAAGTGCGTCAAAGTCAGCGCCTTCCATTGCGTACTCGTTGTACACTTCGTCTAAGCGGCTAAGTGCATGTTTAACTTCGCCAACGGCTTCTTCAACAATTTCACGCACTGTTTTACTTTCGTCTAATACTGGTTCTTGCGGTAAATAACCAATTTTAGTACCAGGCTGAGGATGTGCATCACCTTCAAAATCTTGGTCAACACCGGCCATAATACGTAGTAACGTAGATTTACCAGAACCGTTTAAACCAAGTACACCAATTTTTGCGCCAGGGAAAAAGTGCAACGAAATATCTTTTAAGATAGTGCGCTTAGGAGGCACAACCTTAGATACTCGACTCATCGAGAATATAAATTTATCAGGTAAAACCATTAAAGGAGCCTTCAAATAATAATAAAAATTTCAATGTTGTATTGTAGTGGCTCACAGGTGAAACAGTCAACGAATGACGCGTAGAACTATTCGTTTGTGCTAACGTTATTCTCTTTTATCGGTTGTTAAAAATACCGAGATTGCAGAATGTCTATTATGTAAGATTCTGTAATCTATTGTTTTATATTGTTCAAATATATTTCAATTTAAACAAAAAAGGAACAAGATGTTTACAAGTGATAAGCTACAAGCGAACTATAAAAGCGACTAGCTCAAGTCTTTTTAAAACATCAACATTATTTAAAATTAATAACGTTTAGGGAGTGAACATGAAAACAACAGTTATAAAGTTAAGCGCGTTACTTTTAGGGCTATATACATTTTCAAGCCAAGCCGAAATACTCCACGTAAACGGCTACTACCATGGAGTAGGTATGGGCTCAACACAGATTGATGTTCATGAAAGTGATAGCCTACAATTTACAACGCTTTACGGACGGTTTGGTTATCAGTTTTCGCGATATTTTGCATTAGAAGGGCGTGTAGGTTTTGGTTTAAATGATGAATCAGCACCTTTAAATGGAATTGTTTTTACTCAAAACCCCCAGGACGGTTCGTTAACCTCAGAACCGATTCAGAGCCAAATTGATTCAAGCCTTGATTTGCAAACAAGTCTATTTGTAAAAGCTAATTATCCAATTTCATCTCGAGCTGATGTGTTTTTATTTGGTGGCTATGGTAGAAATAAATTAAGTTACAATGAAGACGACGTAAAAAACCTGGCAGAATCAATAACAGGTACAGATACAAATTCTACGCTAATAACTGAGCAAAACTATGACGAAGGCGGCGTAACGTACGGGACTGGGATTGACTATCGATTAACTCAACGCTGGCAGGTAAGCGCTGAATATCAATATTTTGATACAGACGAAGGCGATATTTACGCACTTAATTTATCTGTAAACTATCGGTTTTAAATACGTATGCGCTACTAAGTTTGGTAGCGCTATTTCAAAAGTATCAAAACAAATCACTCCATATGTAGAACCTCTTTTGCATAACACCTAATATTTTTCAATTTAAATAGAATGAATAAATTTCATTTAGACATCTATACATCTAGAGGTTGATATTTTTTACTTTCAGTTCATAATTAACTTTCGGTTTTTATGAGCAGGAGTAAAAATATGCCAATTACAGTAAAAGACGAGTTACCCGCTATTGCACGCTTACGTAAAGAAAACGTATTTGTAATGCCAAAAACTCGTGCAAAAACGCAAGAAATACGCCCAATGCGTTTGGCTATTTTAAACTTAATGCCTAATAAAGTAGAAACCGAAGTACAGTTTATTCGTTTGCTTGCCAACTCGCCTTTGCAAGTAAATGTAGAGCTACTGCGACTCGATACTCATCGCAGTAGCAGTAATTCAGAAGAGCACCTTGATACCTTTTACCGTTATTTCTCTGAAGTGAAAGACAACAATTACGACGCGTTAATTGTAACCGGTGCGCCACTTGCTCATTTGGAGTACGACGATGTAGCGTATTGGGACGAGCTAAAAGTTATTATTGATTGGGCTGAGCAACATGTCACCTCTACGTTATTTTCGTGCTGGGCTGCGCATGCAGCCTTATATCACCGTTATAATTTAAAGCGTGATTTAAAAGACGATAAGCTATGTGGTGTGTTTACCCACCAATGTTATTTTGATCATGGTGCATTAACTCGCGGATTCGACGACACCTTTCTAGTACCGCATTCACGTTATGGCCACATTGATATAAATAAAATAAATGCCTGTGATGAGCTAGTAGTGCTGGCGGGCTCCAAGCGAGTAGGGGCTTACTTACTTAAAAATAAATCGGGTAGCCAAGTATTTATAACTGGCCACCCTGAGTACGACGCAGATAGCTTAAAAGCTGAGTACGAACGCGATTGTAAAAAAAGCCCTGATGCACCAAAACCCGAAAATTACTTCCCGGACGACGACGCAACCAAACAACCTTCAAAAACGTGGCAAAGCCATGCTTTTTTACTTTTTTCGAATTGGTTAAATTACTACGTGTACCAAACCACACCGTATGATATTAATTTAGTTAGCCAAGATGTGAGGACTAACAACTATGCCGAATAATGCTTTAAATAATAAACACGCCGAAATAAGTGCTGCGCTAAAAGAGCGCATTTTAATTTTAGATGGCGCAATGGGCACCATGATCCAAGATCATAAGCTAGAGGAAGAAGACTATCGCGGCGAGCGTTTTAAAGATTGGCATGTACTTATTAAAGGCAATAACGATTTATTAAGTCTCACAAAGCCTGAGTTAATTGCAGATATTCATCGTGGGTTTTTATCAGCGGGCGCCGATATTATCGAAACCAACACATTTAACTCGACCACCATTTCGATGGACGATTACGACATGGCAAACCTAAGCCGTGAAATAAACGTAGAGTCGGCTAAATTAGCACGCGCAATGTGCGACGAATTTAGTGCTAAAACGCCACAAAAGCCCCGTTATGTAGCGGGTGTTTTAGGGCCGACTTCTAAAACGTGTTCAATCTCGCCAGATGTAAACGATCCGGGTTACCGAAATGTTACCTTTGATAAACTCGTTACTGCGTACGTTGAGTCAACGCTTGCATTAATGGAAGGCGGCGCCGATTTAATACTAATCGAAACTATATTCGACACGCTTAACGCAAAAGCCGCATCGTTTGCAGTAGAAGAAGCCTTTGAGCAAGCAGGGCGTAAATTACCTGTAATGATTTCAGGGACTATTACCGATGCCTCTGGGCGTACGCTTTCGGGGCAAACAACCGAAGCATTTTATAACTCTATTCGCCACATTAAGCCTATATCAATCGGCCTAAACTGCGCGCTTGGCCCTGATTTATTGCGCCAATATGTGCAAGAGCTATCGCGTGTATGCGAAACATTTACCTCAGTACATCCTAATGCGGGCTTGCCTAATGAGTTTGGTGAATACGATTTAGAAGCGCCTGAAATGGCAGCCGAAATTATCGATTGGGGTAAATCGGGCTTTATTAATATAGTAGGCGGGTGCTGCGGTACAACGCCTGCGCATATTCGCGCGTTTGCAAAAGGGCTTGAAGGCGTTAAACCTCGCCCTTTACCTGAGCTTGAAGTACGTATGCGTTTATCAGGCCTTGAAGCCTGTAACTTAAACTAAGGAGCCAACATGACACAGCAAATAGCAGTATTTACTAATGTTGGTGAGCGTACCAACGTAACTGGTTCGGCCATGTTTAAACGTTTAATCATGGAAGAAGACTTTGAAGCCGCACTAACAGTTGCACGCGAACAAGTAGAAAACGGCGCACAGGTTATTGATATAAACATGGACGAAGCCATGTTGGACTCAAAAGCCGCCATGGTTAAGTTTTTAAACTTAATAGCCTCAGAGCCTGATATTTCTCGCGTACCAATTATGGTCGACTCCTCAAAATGGGAAGTAATAGAAGCAGGCTTAAAGTGTATTCAAGGTAAGGCAATTGTTAACTCAATATCGCTAAAAGAGGGTGAAGAGCCGTTTATTCGCCAAGCTAAAATAATAAAACGCTTTGGTGCAGCCGCTGTTGTAATGGCGTTTGATACCGACGGACAAGCAGATACCGCTGACCGTAAGTTCGCAATATGTGCGCGCAGTTATAAAATATTGGTAGAAGACATTGGCTTTGCGCCAGAAGATATTATATTCGACCCTAATATATTTGCCGTAGCCACCGGTATTGAAGAGCACGACAACTACGCCGTAGAATTTATTGAAGGCACGCGCCGTATTAAGCAAAACTTACCGCACTGTAAAGTGTCGGGCGGGGTGTCAAACGTATCGTTTTCGTTTAGAGGTAATAACCCAGTACGTGAGGCTATTCACTCGGTGTTTTTATATCACGCTATTCAAGCGGGTATGGATATGGGCATTGTAAACGCAGGCCAACTTGCTGTTTACGACGACATACCAGATGAGTTACGCAAAGCCGTTACAGACGTAATACTTAACACCGACTCAGGCGCAGGCGAGCGTTTAGTAGAGCTTGCACCAAAATACTCGGGTATGGCGCAAGCTGAGCGAGTAGAAGATTTAGAGTGGCGCACATGGCCTGTTGCAAAACGCCTTGAGCACGCGCTTGTTAAAGGTATTACTACCTTTATAGATGAAGATACCGAAGAATGCCGCGCCGCAGCAGCTAAACCTATTCACGTAATTGAAGGGCCGCTAATGGACGGCATGAACGTAGTAGGCGACTTATTTGGCGCAGGTAAAATGTTTTTACCACAAGTTGTTAAATCGGCGCGCGTAATGAAGCGAGCCGTAGCCTACCTAGACCCATACATTGAGCTTGAAAAAGAAGAAGGCTCAACTAACGGTAAAATAGTGATGGCGACCGTAAAAGGTGACGTACACGACATAGGTAAAAATATTGTGGGTGTTGTACTGCAATGTAATAACTACGAAGTAATCGACTTAGGCGTAATGGTGCCTGCCGATAAAATACTGCAAACCGCAATCGACGAAAAAGCCGATATTATTGGATTATCGGGCTTAATTACCCCATCGCTTGACGAAATGGTACACGTAGCAAAAGAAATGAAACGCCGTGGCTTTGAGCTCCCATTAATGATTGGTGGCGCTACTACTTCTAAAGCGCATACTGCCGTTAAAATTGAGCCACAGTACGACAAGGGCGTAGTGTACGTAAGTAACGCCAGCCGTGCAGTAGGTGTGGTATCAAGCTTGTTATCTAAAGAGCTAAAACCTGCCTTTTTAGCTAAAACCCAAGCGGAATATGTAAAAGTACGCGAGCAACAAGCGCGTAAAAAACCACGTTCTAAGCCCGTTACAATCCAGCGCGCACGCGATAACGCAGCACAACTCGATTGGGATAACTACACGCCACCAGTGCCTAAAAAGCTTGGCGTGATCGAGTTTAAAAACGTATCAATCGCTACTTTGCGTAAATACATAGATTGGACGCCATACTTTATGACGTGGTCAATCGCCGGTAAATACCCGCGCATAATGACCGATGAAGTCGTAGGCGAGCAAGCCCAAAGCTTATTTAAAGACGCTAACGACATGTTAGACGACCTTGAAAAAGCAGGCAGTTTGCAACCACTTGGCGTAATAGGTTTATTCCCTGCAAACCGCGTTGGGGACGACATAGAAATATACACAGACGAAACACGCAAAGAGTTATTAACGACCTCATGCCATTTACGTCAGCAAACCGAAAAAACCGACTTTGCTAACTACTGCCTAGCCGATTACATAGCACCTAAAGGCACACCAGACTATTTTGGCGCGTTTGCAGTAACAGGCGGTTTAGAAGAAGACGACTTAGCAAATGCGTTTGACGCACAGCAAGACGACTACAACAAAATAATGATTAAAGCGGTTGCCGACAGGCTCGCAGAAGCGTTTGCAGAATACCTACACGAAAAAGTACGTAAAGAGTATTGGGGTTTTGCACCAGACGAAAACCTAGCAAACGATGAGCTAATACGCGAAAACTACCAAGGTATTCGCCCAGCGCCAGGTTACCCTGCGTGCCCAGAGCACACCGAGAAAAAGAAAATTTGGCAGTTGCTCGATACCGAAAAACGCATTGGCATGCAGCTAACTAGCTCATACGCCATGTGGCCAGGTGCTGCTGTTTCGGGTTGGTATTTCTCACACCCCGAAGCTAAGTACTACGCAGTAGCAGCGGTACAAAAGGATCAGGTTGAAGACTACGCTAAACGAACCAATATGACGCTAGCAGAAGCTGAAAGATGGCTATCGCCTAATTTAGGATATGATCCGGAGTAAATAGATAAACGGTAAGCTATAAGTTAAAACAAAAACGAGCCTAATTAGGCTCGTTTTTATTTTGTATCTTTATATTTGTTATGACAATAAATATCGATAACTCAGTTGTTTACATAATAGGTATTAGATGTGACTATTAAATGGATTGAACATGTAGTCTATGTATTAGTTTTGGACTAAGCATAAAGGATACTAAGTTTTAGTTACTCTAACTAAGGAATTATAATGCAGATAATTACGGAAGATCAGCTATCTCTTGAATATTACGGTGCAGCAGTTGAAAAAGGGCAACTAAAAGCGAAAGATGTTGCTCGCTATATTTTGGCATTAGATGAATTTATGAACGTTATTACAACAGAAGCTTATGGTAAAGATGCATCGCTATGTATGGATGTATCAGGTTTTAGAGGACAATCATTTGATATTGATTTTTTACTTCAGGTTGTAGGTTTATCCTCTGGAGCACTATTTTGCACCAGCTCCCCCAAAGACCTTATTACTCTGGCTACTGACTCAATTAAGTTGTGTATTCATTTAGCTGGCAATCAACCGAAGCAGTGCACACCAGATAGTAATGCGAATACAGTTAATATTGAAAACTCTAATGGTCATACTCAAGTATTTCATATTCAAACGCTAAATGTTCTTTCTGACCCAAAAGCAGCTAATTCATTGGATACATTTATTAGAGAGCCTTTGCTTAAAGGGTTAAGCGAAGTAAAGTTAAAATCTTCAAAGTTTGACATCCAAACTAAAGCTTCGGCTAATGATGCTGAATTTTTTAAACCTCTAGATTTCGATTTACCAATTTCAAAAAATACAATTACAACAGGTTTAACTATTGAATCACCATCCTTTAAAGATGGAAATAAGTGGAAATTATTTGATGGACAATCCAGTTTCTATGCAGAGATTACTGATAGAGAATTTATTGAGACTGTAGATAAAGGAGAGCGGTTTGGTAAAGGGGATCTATTAATAGTTGAAATGGAAATAATTCAGACTAAAACGCCGCAAGGTTTGAAGATTGAAAAACTCATTACGAAAGTTACAGATCATAAAGAAGCGCCTCAGCAGAAAGGTATGTTCTAAGATTTTAGGTCAAAGTATTAGAAATATAATAAAAGCCCAAATTGAAGGACTATAAATGAAATATCTAAGCCACATTCTACTGTGCCTATCCTTACTTTTTACATCAAACACATTCGCTCTTGATCAAAAGTATCACGAGAGCGTTTTGCCTGTTATTGCTGCCTTTGAAGGTAACGATAAAGCAGCTATTGTTTCGCTTGTTTATTACCCACTTAAACGACTATACCCGATACCTGACATTAAAAATGAAGCTGAGTTTATTAACCGTTTTGATGAAGTGTTTAATGATGAGTTAGTGGCAGCGATTGCCGCCTCAAACATTGACACCGATTGGGATAAAGTTGGTTGGCGCGGCATTATGCTAAATAACGGCGTTATGTGGATAGATACTGACGGTAAAATTATTGCTGTAAATACCCAAAATACTAAAGAGCAGGCACTTGTTAAAAGCTTAATCGAACAAGGTAAGCAATCCTTGCACGCAAGTATCAATAATTTTGAAAAACCAGTACTCGATTGGAAAACAGCTAACTACCATATTCGTGTTGATGATTTAGGGGCTCATAATTATCGGTATGCAGTGTGGGGTATTAATAAAAAACCAAGCGACAAGCCTGATATGGTTTTACTAAATGGCGATATTACATTTGAGGGTAGCGGCGGGAATCATCACTATACCTTTAAAAATGGTCGCTATAGTTATGTGCTACAAGTAACTATTATTGGCTGCGATACATCACCACCGGGTTGGCTTGAAGTTTATAAAGACGATGAGCGGTTGTTAAACGAGCCTGTGGTAAGTGCTAATTAATGTATATTTTTAGTGTATTAAACAATGTGGATCTGTTTTTAACAATTAAGCGTTCTAATAATTAGTATTTTTATAAAATAGATCTAAGTGGTAGGCTAAAAAGTAGTAAGTAATTAAAATAGTTCTCGCGCAACAAGGAACCGTCCTTTAAAAGCGCTTTGCCAAGGAGTTTAGTATGATCACGCTTACCATTAATGGTAATAAACATGAGTTTTCTGGCGATCCGTCAACGCCAGTATTATGGTATCTCCGAGACGAATTGAATTTAACAGGGCCTAAGTTTGGCTGCGGTATGGCTCAATGCGGTGCGTGTACTGTGCATATTGATGGGGTAGCTCAGCGCTCGTGTGTATTACCGGTAGCGGCAGCAGCAGGGCGTTCAATTACTACAATTGAAGGGCTAAGCGAGCAGGGCGACCATCCCGTGCAACAAGCATGGATAGAGCATAAAGTACCGCAGTGTGGTTTTTGCCAGTGCGGCCAAATGATGCAAGCGGCGAGTTTATTAGCGGCTAATCCAAACCCAACCGACGATGAAATAGTAAGTAATATGTCGGGCAATATTTGCCGTTGTGGTACTTATCCGCGTATTCATAAAGCGATTAAATCGGCTGCTAAAACTATTGCGGGCGTGCAGTATTTTGACCCAAATGAACTAGGGGAAGAAGTATGAGCGAAGCAAATAATACATACTTTGATTTAACCCGCCGTAAGTTTTTAAAAACTAGTGCCCTAGGTGCGCTAGTGCTGGGTACTTATTTTGTTGGCAGTGCGCCAAGAGCATTTGCTGGCGTGTTAGAGCAGCCATCTGAGCTGGCAAAACGCGCAAACTTATTTATTGCACTGCGCCCAGACGGCATGGTTGAAATAACCTGCCATCGCTCTGAAATGGGTCAGCAAATTCGCACCGCTATTGCACAAATTGTTGCCGATGAAATGGAAGCCGCATGGGATAAGGTTATTGTTATTCAGGGTAAGGGCGACCCTAAATACGGCGATCAAAATACCGATGGCTCGCGCAGTATTCGCTATAACATGCAGCGCCTGCGTGAAATGGGCGCAAGTGTACGTTACATGATGCAGCACGCAGCTGCTAAATATTGGAAAGTTGATCCACACACCTGTACAGCTAATCAACACGTTGTTACACACAGCTCAGGTAAGTCGCTTACTTATAAAGATTTAATCGACTTAGCGCTTACAATAACGCCACCAGAAGTTGACAAACTAACGCTTAAAACACGCAAAGAATGGCGTTATATTAATACTGGCATGGCGCACATAGATTTAGCCGATTTAGTAACAGGCAAAGCAATATTTGCAGCCGATGTACGCGAACCACAAGCGCTGGTGGCTATAATTGAACGCCCGCCAGTCGTAGGCGGCGTTGTTAAGTCGTTTGATGCCAGTGCTACAAAAGCGATAAATGGCGTTATAGATGTTATTGAAATACCTGCACCAAAAGGCGCGCCGCAGTTTCAGCCAAAAGGCGGCATTGCGATTATAGCTAAAAACACATGGGCTGCATGGCAAGGGCGTAAAGCATTAAAAGTGGTGTGGGATGATGGCAAAAATGGCGATTACAATTCAAAAGAATTTAAAAAGTCATTATTACAAACAGTACAAACTCCACAGGCAAACATACGTGATAAAGGCGATGCCATGGGCGTATTGGCTAAATCGAGCAATAAACTCGTAGCTGATTATTATGCGCCGCATCTTGCTCAAGCACCAATGGAGCCGCCTTGTGCAACAGCTATGTACAACAAAGACAGTGTTGATATATGGGCTGCTACGCAAAATCCACAAGCCGATATGAAAACAGTGGCGGCAATGCTTGGCATGGATGAGAGCAAAATTAATGTTCACGTTACCATGTTGGGAGGCGGTTTTGGGCGTAAATCAAAACCTGACTTTTCAGCAGAAGCAGCTTACCTTTCAATGAAAGTAGGCAAGCCTATTCGCGTGCAATGGACGCGTGAAGACGACATACAACATGGTTTTTACCATGCAGTTTCGGCTCAGCACATTGAAGCATCGCTAGATAAAAATGGCGCAATAGAATCGTATTTACATCGCACCGCGTTTTCACCAATTACCTCTACCTTTTCAGAAGGGGCGACTACGCCGGGAAGCTTTGAACTGCGCTTAGGATTTACCGATAACCCTATTAACACGCCTAATATGAAGTTAGAAAACGGTGATGCGCAAGCCAAAGCACGAATTGGTTGGATGCGCTCTGTATCAAATATTTTTCATGCCTTTGCTATTCAGTCATTTATTGGCGAAGCTGCGCACAAAGCCGGTCGCGACCAAAAAGACTATTTACTAGACACTATAGGTCCGAGTCGCATTGTTGATGTAACTGAGCAAAATGCCACATACGATAATTACGGTGGCGATAAAGCGGTTTATCCTCTAGATATTGGCAGACTGCGCCATGTTATTGAAAAAGTGGCTGACATGAGTAAATGGGGGCGAGAGCTTCCTAAAGGTCGAGGTTTAGGCATAGCAGCACACAGAAGCTTTCTAACTTACGTAGCTACGGTAGTTGAAGTAGAAGTGTCGGATGCTGGCGATTTAAAAGTAATTAAATCGTGGGTTGCCATTGATGCGGGTACGGTTGTAAACACCGACACTGTTAAAAACCAAACCCAAGGTGGCTCTATTTACGGTATTACAACTGCAATCAGCGATGGTATTACCTTTGATAAAGGGCGCGTACAGCAAAGTAACTTTCATGATTATCGCGTACCGCGTATGAGCGACGCACCTCTTGAGATTGAAGTTGAAATTGTACAAAGTGATGCACCACCAGCAGGAGTAGGCGAGCCGTCTACACCAGTTTATGCGCCAGCATTATGTAATGCTATTTTTGCAGCGTGCGGAAAGCGTATTAGGCAGTTACCGATTGGTAACCAATTAAAAGCGTAGCTAAATAACCTACAGCTTAAACAAAAAAACCGCCAAATGGCTAACACCGATCAGTTAAGGTATTTTTGATCGGTTGACCGATCTTTTGGTTGCTTCACAATACCCTTATCATCTTTTG
>NZ_JADYXE010000035.1:0-52744 GCF_015864465.1 Pseudoalteromonas sp. SWN29 | reverse complement strand
TGCATTACTTTTGATAAGACATTCCATGTCGCGTCTGTTAACATTAATCTTGGCATGAGGGTTCGGTGTAACGTTTTTTAGCGAATTCAATTATACCTTATTCTCATGCTGTTTGTTTTTTATACCGCAAAGATCAACACGCCCTAGTATTATCGGCCACTAGTCTCAATACTTTTGTTATTTAACTCATTAATGTCTTTAATGGTGTATCAACAATAATAAGGACACCTAATGAAGCTTAGTCGTATTATCAGTTTACCGATAACCGTTATTGCATTAATAATTAGTACAAGCACACTTGCCGATAACCAGCGTCGTATTGATGTAGATAGTAAAGTTGTTACTCAGCATAAAGCTAAAATTAATGGCCAGCGCTTTAATTATACCGTTGCCACAGGCACCCAACCTGTATGGGATGATAAAGGCGACGCAGTTGCGACACTGCAATACACCTACTATACCCGCGACAAAGTTGACGACAGAACAACTCGTCCATTACTTATTTCGTTTAATGGCGGGCCTGGTTCGGCCTCCGTATGGATGCACCTTGCCTATACTGGCCCTCGCGTATTAAAAATTGATGATGAAGGCTATCCTATTCAACCTTATGGTGTAAAAGACAACCCATACTCTGTACTTGATATTGCCGATATTGTTTACGTAAACCCTGTAAATACTGGCTACTCTCGCGTACTTGAAAACGACAAAGGCGAACTTCCTTCCAAAGCTAAACAAAAAGAGCTGTTTTTTGGTGTTAATGCCGATATTAAATACCTTGCTGAGTGGCTAAATACCTTTGTAAATAGAACAGAGCGCTGGCGCTCACCTAAGTTTTTAATTGGTGAAAGCTACGGTACAACACGCGTATCAGGCCTTGCTCATGAGCTTCAAAATAGTCAGTGGATGTATATAAACGGTGTTGTGCTCGTATCACCAACCGATATTGGTATTAAGCGTGACGGCCCAATTAAAGCAGCTAACCGCCTACCTTACTTTGCAGCCACTGCTTGGTATCACAAAGCACTTAAAGCCGATTTACAAGCTAAAGACCTAGACGAGTTATTACCTGAAGTTGAAGAGTTCACTGTAAACGAGTTAATTCCAGCGCTTGCTAAAGGTGGCTTTATTAACGCTGATGAAAAACGTCGCATAATTACAAAGATGGCGCACTACGCAGGCTTATCAGAAAAATTTGTTGAGCAAAATAACTTAGATGTTCCAACTCAATTTTTTTGGAAAGAGTTACTACGTGAACGTGGTCAAACTGTAGGTCGCTTAGATTCTCGTTATTTAGGAATGGATAAACGAGGCGCAGGTGAATCCCCAGACTACTGGGCTGAACTTACCTCTTGGTTACACTCTTTCACTCCTGCAATTAATTACTACTTACGCGAAGAGTTAAACTATAAAACAGACGTAAAATATAACTTATTTGGTAATGTTCATCCGTGGGATAGAACAAGTAACAATACGGGCGAAAACCTGCGCTTAGCAATGGCGCAAAATCCTTACTTAAACGTGATGATTCAATCAGGATACTTTGATGGTGCAACCAATTACTTTGACGCTAAATATACGTTATGGCAATTAGATCCAAGCGGTAAGATGAAAGATCGTTTGAGCTTTAAAGGCTACAGAAGTGGACACATGATGTACCTCCGCCATGCTGATTTAGAAAGCTCTAACAATGATTTACGTAACTTTATAGAGCACGCTTTACCTAAAGAAGGGCAAGCGGCTAAATATTAAAATATTGATAAATAAAAAGATAAACAAAAATGGCTCTTTATGAGCCATTTTTTATGTGCGTTTTTCATATCTTAAGCAGTAACTTTTAAGCTGAGTAACAACATCGTTAAAGCAAGTCTCGAGACTTTGCATTTCATTGTTACCAATAGATTCATTTTCTGCATGCGTTTCAATCTGCTGGCATATATCAGCCAGTTTAATAGCCCCTACCGATTTTGACGACGACTTTAGTGCATGTGCCTGAAAAGCTAAATCAACATAGTTTTTGCTCTTGGCATACGCATTAGCCAATTTAATTTGCTCCCCTGCTGTTTGTAAAAACGCATTAAATACCATGCAGTGGACTGTTGGGTCATCACCAAGCATTGCTTTTAGCAGCGTAATATCGAGTTGGTCAAAACTATCTGAAGCTATACTTTCAGTATCTGGCTTTTCTGAGCATGTATTAACCATTGTTTGCGAGTGCTCCATCAATAACGACTTTAATTTAACAAGCTCGATGGGTTTGGTTAAAAAGCCGTTCATTCCACAACTATAACAATTATCTATATTGTTTTTGGTAATGTTGGCAGTGATTGCAATTATGATAAGTTCATCAAAACGGGTGTTTTCGCGTATTTTTTTAGCTAACCCTAACCCATCAAGTAAAGGCATTTGAATATCGGTTAATAAAATATCAAAGTGTTTATTTTGCAGAGTTTCCCAAGCTTGTTCCCCATTACTTACAAAAGTGGAGCACACTCCAAGCATGGTTAATTGCTGTTTTAATACTTGCTGATTTGTAACCTGATCCTCGGCCACTAAAACCTCAAGCGTAGGAAGAGTGACTGTATCTAAACTTTGCTGTGTTATTTGAGGAGCTTGCACTTGTGCTGGCAAGTCCGCTTGCTCGAAGCTGTTAAAGTTTAGTGTAAAACAAGAGCCTTTGTGCTGCTCACTTTGTGCATTTAATGAGCCCTGCATCCGCTCTACCAGTTGCTTAGTTATTACTAAACCAATACCTGTACCATTTACCTTACTGGTTTCAGCTCCTAAACGGTCAAAGGGTTTAAATAAGCGAGAAATATCATCTGCAGCAAATCCACATCCTGTGTCTATTACATCTATTTCGCACTGTTTATTACTTAATACCCGGCAATTAATATTAATACTGCCGTTTGGTTTGTTGTATTTAATCGCATTTGAAAGCAAGTTAAGCATCACTTGTTTAAAGCGGCGCTGGTCAATATAAACCCTCAGTCCTTCTAAGGACTCAAACCCTTGTGTTTTCAACGTTATTGATTGTCCTTTAATAAGCTCAGTGACGAGCTCTACAGACTCCTCTAATACGCTTTTAATAGGCACATAAGAAAAACTAAACTGCATATTACCCGACTCAATAGCCGTTAAATCAAGTACATCGTCTATAAGTAATAGTAAATGTTCTCCGGCTTGATAAATGCTTTTCGCGTTTTCTTTTTGTACTTTGTTTGCACTTTCATCATATCCATACAGCTGGGCTAAGCCCAAAATTGCATTTAATGGGGTTCTTAATTCGTGGCTCATACTGGCCATAAAGTCTGATTTAGCTTTACTTGCCGACTCTGCTTGAATACGTAATACATTCAATTTTTGATGGTTATTAGCAACCTCGTCAACCATGTTATTAAATGCACTTATTACACTGCCCACTTCGTTTTGTTGCTGTTTATCTATATGGCAATCAAAGTCGCCTTTTGCTAAGCGTGAAAACCCCTGTTTTAGCGTCCTCAAAGGCGATGTAACCCTGTAATCCACCAGCCAAGCTAAGCCAATAAAAACAATAACTAAAATAATAAATTGTATATATATTAGGGTGTAATGAAGTTTTGAAGATTCGTTTATTTCATTAGTAAAGTTAACTACCAAGCTAATATTAGCCAGCGGTTTATCTAAAAAAATCACTTGCTGAGATAACAACATATCGCCGTTTTCATTTGCTCCAACCCAATTTTCAAGCGGGTATAATTGGTTTTTTGAATCAACATCAACAATTTTAATACTTTTCCAATTAGGGCGAGTTTGTAGCTGGCTGTCTATTTCTTCATATAGCTCTGCATACTGCCTAGTTAACAACGGAGTCGTTATAGAAGTCGATAACTGCGCTAAAGAACGCTGAGCAGCCTTTGAAAGCCCATCATTTACCCAACGCGCTTGCTCAGGTAAGGCGTAAAACATAAAAAGACAGGCCATAAGCAAGCCACAAAGCAATACAACAATAAAGCTTTGCGCCCTTAAACTACGAAACCCTCTAATTTTCAACATAAAATGAGCGCAAGCCCCACTGAGTTAACTGCTGATACTCTGCTAAAGTTGCAATACTAGGTTTAATAATTGGGATACCTGCGAGTAAATGTTTATGTTCTGGGCTTTGCCCAATATCTAAAATAGCTTGTTGTACTTTTAACTGTATTGCAGGGTCAACCCTTGGGTGGGCTACAATTGGATGACGACTAATTTCACGTGTTTTATAAAGAATTTTAAGCTTATTTTGTAAGCTTTCGGGCTGTTGCTTAAATGTGCCCATTACGCCGCCGCCAGCCATTGTTGAGTGCAGCGCTACATTTAAATATACCGACGGATGGGTTTGGACATATACAGGCTTTATGCTCAAGCCGTATAACAATGCTAAGTCGGCTCTCATTAATAATGACGCACCTAATGCATTAGGTGCAGGGAATGCTATTTCGGCGCCTTCAAGCTGACTTAAATTATCAATACCACTGTCTTTATTTACTACCAAAATACCTTGCAGCTTTCGCCCTGCATCTTTTATTAGTGGCAAATATCCCTGCTGCTCATATGCTATAACACTGTGCCATGGGTTCATGTATGCAAAATCGTACTCGCCGTTAGCAAAAGCTTTTTCAAATACTGGAATGGACTCAACTGTAATTAGCTTTATTGATACCCCTGTTTGTTTACTTACTTGCTCTAACAAGGGTTGCCAAATCGCGTTTAACTTTTGCGGCTCATATTGCGGCACTACACCAAAGGTATATTCTTGAGCAAATAAGAGTGAACTGTGCATAAAACATAATATAGCCACTAAATACTTCATCAATTCTCCAATTAATAGCGTGTCATTATTGCTTAAGCGTAGTTAAAGACTACTAAACACACCATAAAATTATTATGTATTCTATATTTAGCACTGACCGGCTATGATTACAGGTAGTTTTGGAGTGTATTTTTTATGTGTGAGCATATGGTGCAAATTCATAAATGTGTTGTAAGTACTTTTCAATCCAACCTTATTGCTTAGCCAAGTAGGTATTGCCCCATCAGGCAAAGCATATACTTGGTATTCAATATCAAGGCGGCCTTTGTCCTCACTGAGTAGCCAGCGTGCATTTAAAGTAGTAATTCTTATAACACCATCATTTTGGGGCAGCTCATTAGGGCGAGCATTAATAAGCAATTGGCTCTTATTTGCAGTTAACTGTGAATAACAAGAATGAGTAATGCTATCTCTATCTCTAACAGGCCAAGGAGAATTAAAATAACTGTACACTAAATTTTCTGATGGGCTTATGTGCTTAATAACCTTTACCTGAGATACATTTTCGAGCCATTGGGGTGCAGCATCGGTATCGCTAAGTAACTCTAAAAACTCATTGGTAGATACATCTTTCACGCTCATCTGCGCTTTTACTTCAAAGGTATTATCACTGTGGCTTTGATAATACACACTTACGCCATTTTTGTTTTTATACAAATGCCATGTTGGCTCAGCGTAAGTGTTAAAACTAACTAATAAAAGAATAACGAATAAGCACTTTTGCAACTGAATTTTATTACAAAAGTGCATTATTTATTTTTGCCAGTAAGGTTCTATGTCAAATGAAGCCAAACGGCTTTGCTCCATGGCACTAACCAAATATTCAGACTTTTGCTCAAGCCATGATTGGATTTTAGCAAGCTGCTCATCTTCTTGCCCAGCACATAACTGCTTTAAATACTCAAGCGTGCTTAACTCATAAATACCATGGGAAATATCAAGCCAAGGTAATCTAAACTCTAGGCGTTCTTCTTTATCAAATAACGATCCTAAACAATTACCACTCAGTAGGCTATTTTCAAGTTGAGTGCGCAGGTTTAAATACGAAGCGACATCGAGCGTTTGCTCTTTTGGAAGTAATTCGTGTAGATTTTTCCAGTCTTTATTAAAAAGCCTACTAGCAATAGACGACACATTATTCTCAGCTGCTTGAAGCTCTGTTTGCCCCCAGTCTTTACGCCATTGTTTATCTATTAACCAGGTAGTTAACGACAGTAATAAACGATTATAACGCGCACTATGAAACAGTGCATTTATATCGTCAATACTTGGCTGTAACTCTTTTAAATCACCAATCACTTGAGTAAGTGCTGGCGCTGCATTAATTTTTTTATAAAAAGCATGGCGTTTAGACGTGTACGTTTTTAATTGAATCGCGTTTTCTACCCACGCTAATTCGCTTAATAACCATTTAAGCTCTGTACGTAAGTGATCTGTGCTTTCTTTGGATACTATATCGTCGTACAACCAAAAAGTATGACGGATTAAACTAATCCCGTCTGTTACACGTTTAAGCGTTTTTAAGCTTGGCTTATCGAAATAGCATTGCTCGTGCTTTTGTACAAAACGAATGCCAAAGTTCATGGCCTCAATTAAAGCGCGTTCTTGAGTCGTCGACTTTGGTAATTGAACAAAACCAATAGACTTACTCGGCGTTAAAGGTTTTTCATCAGCAAGACGATAACCACGAGCAGCCTTAGAATATAAACCTAAACGGATACAGTTCTGGCTAACCAGTACATCTGCAAACGCAAACAACTCATTACGACTGCCCTCAACAAGCTCAATTTCAAGCTCGCTAATAATTTCAATTTTACCCGAAGCCGCAATTTCACCTTTATCGAGTACAACTTCAATTTTAGCGCCACTTTCGGTTTCAATTAACCAAGTACGACGAATAAAGTTAGTGCTAAATATTGGATACAAGTTTTTTGAGATTGCGCTTATTTGCATGCCATGAGGCCAAATATCAGCATCAAACGCCATTAAATTAGGGCGACTTGATTCAATTGGTAAATTGTACTCTGGACGTTGGTGTAAACCACCTACAACTTCACCTGCAAGCTTTATAGTTTGCTCGCATTCGCTGTCAGAACAACGCGTTCTAAAGCCTATATCAAGCGCTCTAAGCTCTCGGCTTGGCGTGTCGTAGTATGCATTTTGTAAGCTGCGTGACGGTTTATTCTTCACCGTTTTTGCAAATTGAGTAATTAACGAGGGGATCAGTGGAATAACGGCATCTGATACCAAAAATTTCAGTTCTATCTCAGTATCCATTCGGTTTGCGGATTACCTTTAAAATAAATAAGTGCTCAAAATAAACAAAGCACACTAACAATGCAAATTTTTTAGCCTTATTTTAGTGCCTAAGCCTTAGCTGGGTTACAATATCAGTCTTGCTATTGAGCTATATAATCCATACTATCTAGCTACTTATGTGAAATAAAACCACGTTCATAACGGACACAGCTAGATCAACAAGGTAGATAAATGCTAAAACATTGTTTATTAGGGCTACTTTTAACAGCCACCACATTTATGAGTTATGCAGAAGAAGCAAAACCTGCAAATTCAACTAATGCAAACACCGCTTATATTATCGATAATTTATATACTTTTATGCGCTCTGGTGCGAGTAAGAATTATCGACTACTCGGCTCTGTAGATGCTGGAACAAAGTTAACCTTGTTATCTGCTGAAGAAAACGGCTTTATAAAAATTAAAGATGATAAAGACCGCGAAGGTTGGATAGAAACTAAGTTTGTTACCAAAACGGCAGGCTTACACCAACAGTACAAAACACTAAGTAGCGAAATGAGCACTATGCAAGAAAACCTGCGCCAAGCTCAAATAGAACTTCCGCAGCTACAAGAGCAAAACCAAACTTTAACTGATCAAAACCTGCAGTTATCGGCCCAAATCACTAAACTTAAAACAACGCTAGAGCAAGAGCGCACTCAAAAAGAAGCAGCGAGTTCAAAAGAGAAACGCCAGCTACTTACTTACGGTGGTGCTATTGCGTTTTTAGGCCTGTTTTTAGGTATTATATTAACGATAGTGCTGTCGCGCCGTAAGCGCTACGAAGGTTGGGCGTAAGCCTTCCACATATCCGTTAAATATAAAAAGCCGCTTATTGCGGCTTTTTATTCTCTGTATTTTCATGCAATTCGAGCTTTGGTGCGCTCATACCTTTGAGCAACCGACCAAATATATCAGCGCCGGTAATAATGCGCTTCACATCACTCCACACTAACACCACGTCGTGATCTATGGCCCCATCAAACGATTTATCTAAAGAATGACTAGCCCGTATTTTTAAAATAACTTCACTCAGGCGCATCGCTTCATCAGCAACAATAATAGGTCTGTGACAATAATGATACGGGTCGAACGTCTCTGGTTCAAACAAGGCTGAACGTAAAAAGCCGTCAGCATCTACCACTAATAAAGGCCAACCGTCTTCATTGGTAATGATCACCCAGTTATAACCTGACTTATGTAGTTTTCGTAAAAACTCATTATCAGTCGTTAATGTAAGGTCTGGGAAAATAGGCAAATCAAGCTTAGTAGGCAAAGCAATAATAGAGTCTGGATCAATTACCTCACCCTCTTTGGTTACGCTTATTTCATCTAAGCTAAAAAAGTTAAGCGCGCCTATTCCCTCAACGTGCTGAACATCAGCCTCTTCTGCTTCTATGTGTTTGCGAATAATACCTCTGAGCTCACTTTCAGCAAAGTACGTAATCCCCTCTTTACCTAACCATGCATCGAGAATTAAAGCCGTTGGCTTAGCAACTACATAAAACAGAATCTGATAAAACTTAATTAGCGGCGAAAGTAGGCTCGCCATTTTTAGCGCATTACGCGAAAAATAAGCCTGCGGTGTTATTTCACCAATAATAGTAATTGCGATAGTTGAGAATAAAAACGAACTTGCGCCCATTAATACCGAATCAGAAAGTAGTGTAAGTAGTACGTTAATACCTACGTTGCCCCACAAAATAGTCGATAATAAAAAGTTAGAGTCGTTTCGAAGGGCCATCACTTTTATGGCCGCCTCGTTCCCTTTTGCACTTTCCATTTCGAGCTGAAGCCTACTTAGTGAAAAAAACGCTAAGTTTAAGCCCGAAAATATTGCCGATTGTGAAATACACAAAGCAATTGCACACCAAATCATGACTTCAAAGGTCATTGTATTTTCCTGTTAGTAATACCAATTCACTTAATTAAGCGAATTGGTATAAGGCTTATAAAAGCAATAAACTGCCTAAACCTAAAAAGGTAACAAACCCAACAATATCGGTAACGGTAGTTAAAATTACCGAGCCAGATAACGCAGGATCAATTTTCATTTTGTCTAAAATAGACGGAATAACAACACCAGCTAGTGACGCGGCCACTAAATTCAATAATATGGCTACCGTAATCGTAATACTGAGCATTAAATCGTTAAACCATAAGAAGGTAAGCAGGCCTATTACAAACGCCCATACCAAGCCATTTACAGCGCCAACACGTAGCTCTTTTTTAAGTAACGCATTGCGGTTTGAATCTGTAACCTGTCCGAGCGCTAAACCACGCACAATAACGGTTAATGTTTGACTACCTGCGATCCCGCCCATAGAAGCAACCACTGGCATTAATACAGCGAGTGCTACAACCTGTTCTATAGTTGCGCCAAATAAACCGATGAACCAGGACGCTAAAAAGGCAGTCGCTAAGTTAATACCTAACCATATACCACGGTTTTTAGCACTTTTTCGCACACTTGCGAACAGGTCTTCGTCTTCACGTAAACCACCGGCTTTAGCGGCTGCTTCATCAGCAATTTCTTGTCGTAATTCATAAGCAGAGGCAATGGTTAATCGCCCAAGTAATTTGTTATCAGCATTAACCACTGGCAGTGCCATTTTTTCACTGTGAATCACCACCTCTGCCGCTTCATATAAATCATCATCAGCATGGAGCGATGAAAAGTCATGATTTGCCAATGTCATTAAGTTATCAGTGTCGCTGGCTTTTATTAAATCATTTACCGCAACCTCACCTATTAAACTACCCTTGCGGCTTACTAAATAAATAACTTCACTGTATTGCGGTAAACCTTTATGTAGCAATTTTTTAGCACCACCGGCTGTTAGCTTCTCCGATACTTTTAAAAAGTCAAAACCTAACCAGTGACCAAGTTGTTCTGGCGGGTATTGCTGCGCTAATTCATATTGTTTGGTTTGCGCTTCATCGAGTTGCTTTTTTGCATACTCAACAAATCGCTCTGGTATAACTTCTTCAAGTTCCAGTAGCTCTTCTACATTAACTTCATCAAGAAGTTTAAAAGCCTCAGTGTCTTCTAGTGTTTGCAGCAACCACAAGCAACTATCTTCACTTAAATTAACAAAAATTTCGTGTTGCGTGTCTTCGTCAAGCAACTGCCAAATTTCAAGTCGTTGTTCTTTTGGTATCGCCTCAAAAAGTAATGACAGGTGCTCTGTTGAAAGCGTTAACTGCGCATCTGCTAATAATTTATTTTTGCGTTCTGTTGTATCGCATTGCAATAAATCATTTATGAGCTGTGGAAGTTGGTCTACCGGATACTCAATCATCTTAAAACCTTAAAATTTAAAAGCGCACATTATTTATAGTCTACTTGAACAATAAAAAATTGCAGAAAAAACGTGAACTTATTAAGCATGCGCAAGCTATTTTTGCGCATTGTATGGGCAAACTAAATGCAGTACTAATATTTATTTTAAAAAATTAAAAAAACAGTAAAAGGAATTGTTTTTGAGGGATTAAACAACAAGTAAGCAAACCAAAGGGATTACTTATAATAAAAAAAATCCCATATTAGCTAGGCTAATATGGGCAAAATCACACAATGAATAAGGTGTTTTTAAATTACGGTTTATGCTTTTAATTAAAGTCTATCGGTAATATTTCGTACTAAGTCAGAATCTACAAATTGAGTAATAAGTGCAGCGCCCCACGCATAGCCACGCTGTATTGGGTAACCTTTAAAAATCCAGCGTTTACGCACGTGATTGAAGCGATCTAAATAGTCTTGCTTTTTTTTAGGCAGAGGTTGATCGCCCAATTTATTCCATGCTTTATATACACCTGACATGTCAGAGCCTCGCATAAAGCGTTGCAACCAACGCGGAAAACGCGAGAAGCTAATGGTTGACTGAAAATCAATAAAATAAGGTTTACCGTCTGCGCCGCATAAAATATTACCCATATTACGCAAGTCTAAATGCACGATGCCTTTACGATGCATTTTTGCTACTTGGCGCTCAAGCTCGCTAAAAAAGTTAACAGGTAGTGTTTTGTCTTCATGAATTAAAGAGCGCAGTGGCATGCCTTCAATATAGTTATAAGCCACAGCTATCGGCGATAACCTACAAAAGCGATTAGCAACAGCATCAAGCTCAGCTAATCGGCTCAACCCTTTATATTCTTGATTTACAGATAGTCGCGCAAATGTTTTACGAATAAGCCACGGGCTTTGGCTAAAATCTTTAACAATCAAATCAAATTCATTATCTTTATATCGATACACAATCGCGTTAGCAAAACGTCCCTTATGGACAACACTTAAGTGATGTTGCATAAAAGTATGTTCTGGATATTGCTGCTGTAATTGTACTAACAAATTATTTTCAATCATAACAAACCTAACAAGATGATAACTTTAATTGCCTAGGCAACTATATTATCAAAGTTAGATTCTACGCACAATCAGATCAACTAATTAGCACGCTAACTTTCTGTTGAAACAGTATCACTATTTTATTGATAATCTATTTGTGGGGGGAATTTCGGGTAATGTATCTAGATTATTTATAGCTTTAAATAATAAGTCTATTATTTGATTTTTTTCTGGCTCTGAAAAACCATTTAATGCTTGAGCATAGACTTCGTTTACTACAGGCATTATTTCTGGACAAAGAGCTTTACCCTTTTCACTTAAACACAAAATAGTTGAGCGCTTATCAAGCTCACATTGCGTTTTAATAATGAGTCCTTTTTCTTCAAGTCGGTTTAGTAAGCGGCTCATAGCGCCACGATCATAAACCATATACTCACAAAGTCCTGCAAGCGTATTAACCGACTCTCTCGCAAGTAGTACTACCACAATATATTGCGCTGAGGTTAAGTCCATAGGAAGTAACTTGGCATCAACATGAATGGCTAATCTCGAGCGTAAAAAAGACACTAAACGCCCCAAGTCTTGCTCTGGCGCTAACTCTTCTCGAGTACAACGTTTAATTGATGGCATGTTTTGCATGGTTATTCCACTGTATAGGTATATTTGCATGCTGATAGACCTTAACACATACAAAAAATTCAATAATTTTTATAAAAACTAAGCGGCTAAAACTAAGCCACAAAAATAAAGCCGCTATTAGCGGCTTTTACTGTAAAGTTTTAAACTTTGTTAAATTTTAAACTGGCCAACGAGTTGTCCTAAGTTTTCACCACGCGCAGCTAAATGCTGGCCTACCGAAGAGGTAGTTTTGCTTGAAATAGTTAGTTCATTAACGATTTCTTGAATGGCAAATACATTACGGTTTATTTCTTCTGTAACGCTACTTTGCTCCAGCGCCGCTGTCGCAATTTGCGTACTCATGTCGTTAATTGATCTAACTGAGGTTGTTACCGCACCTAAACTTTCTGAAATAGCACGAGACGATTCTACTGAGCGATTACAACTATTCTGACTCGCTTGCATTGCGGCTACAGCATCCGATACTAAATTATGTAACTCACTCAACATTTCACTAATCTCTAATGTGCTAACTTGAGTACGACTTGCTAAGCTTCTTACCTCATCAGCAACAACAGCAAACCCTCGCCCTTGCTCACCTGCTCGTGCAGCTTCTATTGCAGCATTAAGTGCAAGTAAATTTGTTTGCTCGGCAATTCCACCAATTACGCTTAGTACACTATTAATCTTTTTAGATTGATCACTGAGTGAATCAACTTGTTCTGCGGCTAGGTTTATCTCGCCCATTAGGTTAGACACCTCACTGAGTGAAATATCAACACACTCTTGAGCTTTAGCAACTTCTTGCGTTGCCGCTTGGGTTGACTCTGCCACTTGGTTCGTATTTTGAGCCACCTCATGAGAAGTAGCCGACATTTCGGTAATAGCCGTCGCAACAAGGTCTGTTTCATGATTGTGATTAAGTAGCTTGTCTTCAATTAATCGTGTTTGTGTATTTATATCACTAGAGGCTGTTTTTACATCGTGTGTTACATCAACCACATTAGCAATAATGCCATGTAACTTACTTACAAACATATTAAATGCTTCGCCAAGTTGGCCTATTTCATCGTTAGTATCAATATCTAAACGTTTAGTTAAATCGCCCTCACCTTTGGCAATATCGTCAAGGCTTTGCGCCATACGCTGTATTGGTTTTACCATTGTATTTGCGGCAATTAACGCACATATAATAGTTAACACAACCCAAAATAAAGCAATTAGCAATAAGGTCACTACCTTATCATTCATGTGCTCTTGCATTGCTGTTTGATATTTAAGTAGTTCTGCGTCTATATCATCCATATATGCGCCAGTACCAATCATCCAGTTTGTACCTGGGATCATTGCTGCATAGCCCATTTTTTCAACTAAGCCTGTGGTATTTGGTTTTTGGAAATGATAGTTAAAAGCGCCACCGCCTTTTCTAGCTTGATCTAATAAGCCCACTATTATTTTTTTACCGTTAGGGTCAGTCATCCCTATTTTGTTTTGCCCTTCAATAGCATCACCTAATAATGCATGAAAAACACTAACGCCATTTGTGTCGTATATAAAAAAGTAACCACCTTGACCAAATGTTAAATCTCTTAAAGCATTTTTAGCATCTTGCTCAGAGCCATTTGCTATTTGATAGCGCACAATTTTACTGGCAATTTCTACCTCGGTGCTTAGCAACGTTTGTTTGTCACTTATTAGTTTAGTTTGAAATGCTTCAAAATTTTGTTGCTGATTTTTATTCTCTAAATAATAAGAACTCAGCATCAAGCTAATCAAAAGTAGCATTAAGGGCAATATAGCTAATAACAACAGTTTGTTTTTCAAGCTTAAATTACTCATTATTTCTCCGGGGTATATAAATGCATATATAGCGACAATAGCCAAAAATTAAATTACGGCTGTTTACATTGTTTTATTGGGTTTAAAAGCATAGTAAATAAAAAAAATTGGTGGGAGTAAACTCATACCATGCTCAATTAGCTGATATTATAGTCACAAGGAAGGTATTTGGACACTAAAAACACTGAGACCTTCGTATTAATTAATATATAATTTGCCACTCTTTCACTAGAGATTTAAAGTTCTAGCAGCTGCATTGATCTAAACTTAATTTTATAACGTACTAAGACGATTAATCACCAGCTATGTAATGAGTTAACGCACGACTCATGTTAGTATTAATTTTAGGTTCATATAAATAATGAACATATAGATATTAAACTTCCATTAACATATAATAACCCTATATTACTAATACCAAACAACTAGAAAATCGGAACGCATCACTTTGAGCCACAGTTATAATCTAATAAAAATGAATTATTAATGAAATATATTTTATACCTTGCACTTTTAGTGTCTGCTCATGCATTCTCAGCACCTGTAAATAATAGTATCGCTTTTTACTACTCAGCGCCGATGCCATTAGCCGAAATGACTTTTTATTCTCGCGTTGTCGTCCAGCCTGAACTCGTTACCGAGCACGAGCTTAATTGGTTTAAAAAACGAAACATTGCCGTTTACGCTTATTTAAGTGTGGGTGAATCGTTCAATAAAAGTGATTCTTCACTTTCAGTTAATCCTAATTGGAACAGCCACATTGCAGATTTAACATCTACGGATTGGCAACAACAAATGCAAGACAGCGCAGCTTCTTTAAAAGCGCGTGGTTTCAGTGGTTTATTTTTAGATACGCTAGACAGCTATCAACTTTTAGATGACAAACACAGTAAATCAGATCAACAAGATGGCTTAGTCGCGATTATAAAAAACCTCTCTGGTACGTTTAATAAGCATCTTATTCTTAATCGAGGCTTTGAGTTATTACCTAAACTTACTGGTTTAGCCAATGATTTAGTTGCTGAAGGTTTATATAGTCATTACAACCCAACTAATAATAGCTACAAATTAACCACAGAGAACGATCAAGCTTGGCTAAGCGCACAATTAAAAACAGCACAAAACTTAGGTTTTAAAGTACAAGTTATTGATTATGCGCAGCCTGATAACCGCCTTGCTATGGCGCAAAAAATAAAACAAGCTGGCTTTACTCCTTGGGTAACAGATGGGCACTTACAAACATGGGGTACATCAACCATATCGCCAGTACCAAGACGCATCCTAATTCCGTTCAACAGTAATGTAAGACCACTCATTTACACTACCGTACATTTAAAGCTTGCGACCATGATTGAGTATTTGGGATATATTCCTGATTATGTTGATGTAGCTAAACGAGATTTGCCATTAGTAGATCCAAGTTTACATGCTGGTATTATTTCATGGACAAACAGCGATGCTTTTTACACCCCAACTATTACTAATTGGTTGGAAAGTAACTTAGGCGTTGTACCTGAGCTAATTATGGGTGAGCTACCGCAATCAACTAAACTATTACTTAACCTTGGTATTGAAGCGCTTAGCGTATTGCCTCCAGCCCCTTATGAACTTAATCATTTTACTACATGGCTAAAAGGCGAAGCGACAACATCGCCTGCGATAATTAAGCCCTACTTACTGAAATTAGCAACTGATGCCACCCCGCTTATCAATATAAAAGCGGCTGATGGAACTATAATAGTGCAGAGTACTAAAACAAAATATGGCGCGGTTGTTGTTGCACCTTGGCTTATAGATACCTTGCCAATGGAAGGGAGTAAATGGGTTATTGACCCACGTACACTACTCACCAAAGCAATGGGACTACCTCCGATTCTAGTGCCTGATACCACAACTGAAAGCGGTAGGCGCATGCTAACGCTGCATATAGATGGCGATGGCTTCACAAGCCCGGCACATTATGCAGGTAAACCATATTCTGCAGAAGTGATTCGCGATGAAATAATTAAGCGCTATAAACTGCCTTTGACCTCATCGGTTATTCAAGCTGATATTGAAAAAAGTGGCTTACATTCAAAACAAAGTGCCAAACTTGAAGGTATAGCGCGCAGTATTTTTAATTTGCCTTATGTAGAAATTGCTTCGCATACTTATAGCCACCCTTATTTTTGGACTGCGTTATCTGGCCTTAGAATAGTAGATAAAGATAAAGATGAAGTAGATTATGGTTTTCATCTTGATGTACCTGGCTACGACAAAATAAGCTTAAAAAAAGAAATCACCGATTCAATAAAGTATATTGATGAAAACCTGACACCAAAAAACAAAAAAACAGTGATGATGTTATGGTCAGGCGATGCAACTCCCGGCCCTAAAGCGCTTGAATTGGCTCGCGATGCTGGCGTATTAAACGTCAACGGTGGTAATACAGATGTAAATGCCGATAACCCAAGCCTTACGCATGTTTCACCAATAGGTAGACCAGAGCACGATTTGCTGTATCAAATTTATGCCCCCATATTAAATGAAAACGTATATACAAACTTATGGCACGGGCCTTATTATGGTTTTAGACGCTTAACCGAAACATTTGAAATAACAGAAAAACCATATAGATTAAAACCCTACACTATTTATTTTCATTTTTACTCAGGTGAAATCCCTGCGGGACTAGACGCACTAAAACACAATATAGATTATGTTTTAGCTAGGCCAAATACACCGGTACATTTGAGCCATTACGCAAAAGTAGCAAAAGACTTTTACTTTTCTGCGCTAGCAAAAAACAGTAATAATGAATGGTTATTTAGCTCAAAATACATTCGTACTTTACGAATTCCTACTGATTTTGATATGCCTAACATTGCCCAAAGTGAAGGTGTGTCAGGCGTTACTGAAAAAGGTGACTATATACACATTATTAATAACGTAGCTCGTCTTAGCTTTGATCACAGTCAAAATAGTAAAAAACCTTATTTAGCGTCTGCAAATGTTGTTATTGATAACTGGCAAGTTAACGGACCTGTTAGCTTTAAAGCGTGGGTGCCTGCTTCGCTTGATTTAATTAATGCACGTTCTTGCGAATTTGTATCTAGCTTAGGAGAGCACTTTAAAGGTATTACACGCGCTAATGTGACGCACTTTAATCTTCCAAAGGGTCAATTTTATGGTTATCTTAACTGCAATGGAGTCGCTCGATAATGAATGCTAAAAAGCGCCCTCAGTTAATTTCTGTAAAAACAATATTAGCAATATTAGCTGTAAGTTGTTTTGCACTTTATGCATTATTTCCTCACACCTTATTTTTTGAAGATGATGAACTTTCACAAGATTATACCTTTGAAAAATCGTACCTTAATGCAGCGCTCAACACTGAGCCTAACAACGAAAAGCTACGCGCAAAATTGGTTGAACTACATATAGGGCTTAGTGAGTATTCACAAGCCACTAACGAGCTTGAAAAACTACCAAGAGGTGAGCGCAAAGCAACTCTAGAAATAAAGCTGCTTTACTCATTATGGCTAGCAAGCGGGGCTAAAGTTGACGATCGCTTTGAAGATCTATCTTTAAAAATAGGTGTTCATAAGCATTGGGACGAACAAATACTAACTATTGCAAAAGCAGTTGGGTTAAACGCAAAAGTTGCTCTGTACTATCAAAAAAATAAACAACCACTACTTGCAGCTGATTACTGGTTGAGCGCTGGCGAACCAGCCAAAGCTCTCGCTATTTATAAAACAAATATAAATGCTGACATTGCAGCTAAAGCGATTGAGACTGCACTTGGCGCAAATAATCCGATACAAGCTTACGCCTGGTGGAAAACTTATGGCGACCAAGCTAATGTTAAACGCACCCTTTATTTAGCTAACTTAGCTGGCAATACAGAAGATTCAGCTCAAGCCATTGAAAGCTTATTAAAGAGCGATCCAAATAACACCGAGTACTTAACAAAAGCCATGCACCTGCGTTTAGCAAATGGGAATGCAAAAGGGGCTGAGCAATTACTCGCCAAGCTATTACTACAAACTCCAAATGACAAAGAGCTACGCTTACTAAATTGGAAAATAAAGCGCTGGCAGAACAAGCCTAAAGAAGCGCTTAAAGAGTTTAAATGGCTAATGTCGAACAGAGCTGTAACCCCAGCGATGCTTACTGACAGTGTTAATGACGCTGCGGCATTATATTTATACCAAGACGCCAACGATATATATGAATACAAAGCACAAAACCGACAATTAAAAGGCAATGGCTTTGCTAAGTGGATGCAAACAAACGAATTTATAGGCAACACAAAACAAGAACTCAGTAATATTGACCGTTTTGAACAAATAAATGGTAAGAGTGCATTATCGCAATATTGGAAAGCGAAAGTACTTCACGATTCCGGAAATTTAAAAGCACTAAGAGCTTTATGGCCTAAATATAAAGGGCCTAAAAATGAAGAAGACTTACTTTGGATAGCTCGTGCATTTTGGCTTGAGGATGACTTTAAAACAGCATTGTCTATTTTAAAAAACAAGCAACAAAGTACTAATGGAGAATTTTGGACTGCACGAGTAGATATGGCAATGCGTGTTCAAGATAAAAAAGATGAGCTTTATGCTTTTGAGCAACTAAAAGCAATCAGCACACTAAGTGTTGGCGACACGCTTTATTACCAACAGCTGCGCTTTGAAGGACGGCCTCAAGAGCTTCTCGATTATCTATGGGAAAATGAGTCACTTACAGACCGCCAACTGATACAAATTGCATTATTAAGCACGCAAGTAAACGATGCTAAATCGGTTGCCCGTATTCACACAGAGCTTGATAAACAACGTTATAATAAAGCTCTCTACCCTGCTTGGGTTATTCTTTCAAATTGGTATCAAAATCAAAGTGATTTAAATTCGGCTTATACAACTCTAAACCGCGCCGCTAAATTAAGTGAATACGACCCCGATGTTGTACTCGCACAAGGTTGGTTAGCGCTACAAATGCACGACACTATAATGATCAGCCGTATTTTAACTCGCTATTCGGACAGCGATCCTACCTACGCGTGGACGCAATTATTAGCTAGCCTATCTATTTATGAAAAATCATATAACAGTGCTTACTTTTATTTACGAAAACTAGCTGTTGCAGATCCAAGTGACTTAACAACACTGGTTAACTTAGCCGATGTAATGAAGCAGCTTGGTTATTATGCGAATGCTGCCGAGCTAAATCACTATTTATTACAGCATTTACCTAAAGATAAATACGCATACAGAGGCCTAATGTACCGCTGGGCAGGTGCAATGGCTGTTCCTCATTTAATGCAATTAAACACCATGGATGAGCTCGCGCCCGACACTATTGGTGAGCCTCAAGCAAACTGGTGGTTAGCACGTCGAGCTGCACAAAAGTTAGAACCTTGGCAAAAACTACAGCTTTATATGACCAACGGCGAGTTTAATAAAGCGAAACAGCTTATAGCTGAAGGTTCACTAAGCAAATTAGATGAGCTAAACGCCCTACTCTATTTAAAACAACCCTATGCCACCATGCAACGTTGGTACGAAGAACTTACTGGCGAGGCAAATGAATCGCAATTGAGTTTACTCAGAAATGTACGCGCATCCTATTTTAGAGCACTTGAAATAAACCTATCGCCAGAGGCTGGTTTAAACAGTAGCCAGTACGATGTAAACGTTTATTTTCCTTATGCTAATGGGCAATGGAAATTAAGTTTAAGTAATCAGCAAAATCTTGATAACAACGGATTACTGTTTGCGATAGAAGATAAGATGACATTTGGTCGTTGGTATTTTGATGCAAAAATAGATTCTCACCAAGGCAGCTTAGTTAGCCGCCAAGGTCTTAGCTTAGACTCTCGTTATCAATGGGATTCGCGTACTCAGGTAGGTTTAAAGCTTGAATATAATGTTGAAAACCGCCAATCAGAAGCGCTACTTAGCTATGCTCAGCTAGATAAAGCCACGGCCTATGTTAACTACAATATTGATGGTAGACAAAATGTACAGCTATCAGCAGCAGCGATGTCTTTTTCTCGAAGAAGCGATGGCAGCTCACTAATAAATGGCCAAGAATATAATGCACGTTACCAATACAGTATTTTAAAAGACCGCCCAATTTGGAACGCTTATTTTAGTGCACAGTGGCAAGACTTTGAACGTGTAAATGCATTAATAAATACAGAATCAAGACCTCTAAGAGTTGACCTTCAACCATTTAGACGTTTTGCACTAGGGACCTCATTTGCTTCAACTGGTTCTTTAGAACCTCCTTATTTAGGCGCAAGCCCTTCATGGTTATTTGATATAAGTACTGGCTATCAAACACTTAACGATACAGTAGATGTATCTGTTTCAAGTGGTGCTGGTTGGTCTGTACTAGGCGATGATTTATTTAAATTACAGCTGGGTTACCAAAGTAGTAATAAAGTGGGTAACTCAGATACACAATTACAATTAGGTTATTACGTACATTTTTAATGTTAGGAGAGAGTATGTTTCGTTTAATTATACCGTGTTTGGTATTACTATTATCAGCTTGTACCACCAGCAGAGTCGCTGATGATGTAGAGCTTAGCCCTTCAAAAACAGTGGCACTTATGCCACTAGTTAACCATGCTCAAACACCGCTTGCTGGTGAACGTGCTGAAGATATTTTAGCCAGTATTTGGCAGCAAAATAAATTGCCAACTCTTATACGCGCTCCTCGCGTAAACACTAAAGAGCTTCCACCACTGGACGATCAATACCGTTTAGACAATGCTATGCAATGGTTAAGCACTCAACAAGCTGACTATGTACTAACAGGCAGCATTGAAGAGTGGCGCTATAAAGCAGGCCTTGACGGAGAACCTGTTGTAGCACTGACCTTATCACTCACCGTTAACGGGCAAACAACGCCAATTTGGACGGGAACTATTGCTAAAAGTGGTTGGGGTCGCGATAGCATTGCAGCAACAGCACAAGATGTGATTGCCGATTTAATTTCTTATATAGAGGTTAGTGAGTGAAAACACATTTCCTTAGACCAAGAGACGTTCCTGAGCTACAAATATGGGCTGAGGTATTTATATTTACCGCGCTTGCTTTAGGGCTGCCTGTATTATTTAACGCAGAGGACCCATTTTGGACTGAGGGAGGGTTTTCGTGGCCTGTACTTGGCCCACTTTTAGTTTCTCTACGTTATGGCTTTTCAAAAGGCTTTATTAGTATTTTATGTTTGCTTGTTGGCCAACTTTTTTTACTTCAAGCAAATATTTTATCACCGCAAAGCGACTTTAATATTAACGCCATGATTGGCTACATTATTGTAATTATGATCACTGGTGAATTTAGAGATGTGTGGGAGCGTACTAATCAACAGCAAAGTATTCAGCTCGAATACGTAACCGACCGCCTTGAAACCTTTACTCGTCAATATCATTTAATTAATTCATCTCACGATAGAATTGAGCAAATGCTGGCTGGCCATACGTTAAGCTTGCGTGAATCACTACAAGCAGTAAGAACCACTATCGGGCTATTAAAAGAAAGAAGACTCGATAGTGCAGCACAAAAAATAATCGATTTATTTGTTGAGTACGGTTCACTAGAAAGAGCGGGGTTATATAAAGTTGAAAACGATACCGTTTTAGAACCACCACTTGCCTCTCTCGGCAACATGAGTCAAGTAACTGTAGATGATCCTCTTATATTAGCGATGATTGAAGAAAAAGAATTAGTATCGGTAAAAGACGAAAAAGCAGCATCGGGTACAAGCAAATACCATATAGCAATTCCCCTTATCGACGTAAATAATACTATTTACGGCGTTATTTTGGTTGAAAGAATACAATTTTTTGCGCTCAAAAATACGACTCTTACATTACTTGCTGTAATGGCTGGGCATATTGGCGACCTGCTGCGCCATGAAATAACAAACCCAGTAATGACCTATGAAGAGTCTCCGTACTTTATTCGCCAAGTTAAACGCGCCAATAAAGAAGCCAAACGATACAACATTCCATCGCAGCTACTGAAAATCAAAGCCGAGAATATTACGGATAAATCAACTCAACTTATGAGTTATTTAAGTGAAGCTCGTCGTGGTTTGGACATTTACTTATATGATGATAAAAATCAAATATTACTGCTATTAATGCCATTGGCTGATGAACTTGAAAAAGCAGGATTTATTGCCCGAGTGAACACTTGGTGCAAAGAGCGTACGGGTAACACCTTAGCTGAAATCGACATTGTTATTGAACAGCAACTCGCTCTGCCTATAAGCTCAGATGACATAAAGAGATTGGTTTCACTTTCATGATTATAATTATTATAGCAGCTATATTAGGGTGTATTTGTCAGTACTTTGCACTGATAGAAGTATTGGAAACACCTAACTGGTTTTTAGCTATATTATTACACGCTTTTGCTAGCATCTTTTTTGCTATTGTTAGTTATGTTTTTATACCTAAAAAATACAAAACCACTCCTTATAGCTCTTTTTTGCTCATGTTTTTATTATTATTTACATTACCTGTACTTGGAATTATTGGCGTTGTAGTAGCGCTTACTTTTGCTCTTTGTAAACCTCTAAAAAACGATGATATAGAAATTGAAGAGCATAAAATACCGGAGCTTCCTTTTGAAGCTAGAGCAATATCTGCAAATCCAACCTATTCTATTGGCGGGCTAAAAGCTATTTTAAAGCATGCTAGTGAGCCTAATAAGCGTCTAAGTGCAGTAATGGCAGCTCGTCACATGAGTGACTCACAAGCAATTCCTATTTTAAAGCTAGCACTTAAAGATTTAGAAGATGATATTCGGCTACTCGCCTACTCAACCCTTGATGGTAAAGAAACCAAACTCAACGAAAAAATCAGTTTGTATCAGCAAGAAATAGCCGTTACGACTAAACAGCCTAAATTGAGCCATTTACAAAAACAGCTAGCCGAACTGTATTGGGAACTTAGTTATTTAGGCTTAGCCCAAGGTGCACTGAAAAAATACGTTTTAGAAAAAGCAGAAGCACTTGCACAGCAAAGTATTGAGCACGTAAAAACACCTGCAACCTTTATATTTTTAGGCCGTATATCTTTAGCCTTAGACAAATACGAAATAGCCCATGAGTACTTACTCAAAGCAACTGAGTCGGGTATGGCAAGGCGTCATGTTCTCCCTTACAAAGCCGAAGTTGCCTTTTGTATGAACAAGTTTGACGACTGTAAACGCTACTTAAAAGAACTCCCAGAACAACCAAAGGGCAGTGAATTACGTCATTTACAGGAGTATTGGCATGAGTAATAAAAATGCAGATATTTTACTGCTTTTAGAAGGTACTTACCCTTATGTGCGTGGTGGCGTATCTAGTTGGGTTCATCAAATAATTGAGGGGTTACCTCATTATAACTTTGAGCTTGTTTTTATAGGTGGTGCGCCAGAGCATTATGGCGAAATTCAATATACTTTGCCTAAAAACGTTACAAAACTGCATGTTCATTATTTAGTTGAAAATGACACTTGTGAAATAAAAGCTAAGCACGGGGTTAAATATAAAAAAGAACTCTTTGATTTTTGGCAGCAACTACAAAATTATTTTAGAGATTGTAATGAGCCGATACCCACTGAGTTATTAAAATTTGCATTTGAAACCTTAGCTAAAAAAGACGGTATTAACGAAGCCGACTTTTTGTATAGTGAATCGTCATGGCAAGTACTCACTAAATACTATTCAACTTATTGTGATGAATCTTCTTTTATTGACTTCTTTTGGTCGTATCGCAATTTATATAAGCCATTATTTAAAATAGCTGAAATTGCACGCGGGCTTCCAAAAGTTAAACTTATTCACTCAATATCTACCGGATATGCTGGTATTTTAGGCTCTGGTGCCAGTGTTATAAGCGACACACCCTTTTTGTTGACCGAACATGGAATTTATACCAAAGAGAGAAAAATAGATCTTATTCAAGCCAGTTGGATCAAAGAATCAGAACAAAGCCTAGGTAAAAACCTAAATACAGAAATGGGCTTTATTCGCCGTATGTGGATTAACTTTTTTGAGCAAATAGGCCGAACAACATATCAAGAAGCAGATAAAATCATTTCGCTATACGACGGTAATAGGCAACGCCAAATAAAAGATGGTGCCGCACCAGAAAAAGCATTCGTGGTTCCTAACGGCATTAAAACAGTACGCTTTATTGAAGCGCTTGAGCAGCGTCCAAAACAGATACCAGCGGTTGTTGGATTAATTGGACGTGTAGTGCCTATAAAAGATATTAAAACTTTCATACGTGCTATTAAAGAAGCGCAGTCGGTACTGCCAGAAGTAGAAGGTTGGATCATCGGCCCCTTTGAAGAAGATCCACAATATTACAAAGAATGTGAATTGCTTGTAGCCAGTCTTGATTTACAAAATAATGTTAAGTTTTTAGGTATGCAAGATATTACCAAAATTTTGCCAAAACTCGGGATTGTAGCTTTAACCTCGATTTCCGAAGCGCAACCTTTAGTGCTTTTAGAAGCAATGGCAGCAGGCGTTCCTGTACTTGCTAGTGATGTGGGCTCGTGCCGCGAAATAATAGAAGGCGGCACCGATGAAGATAAAACATTAGGCAAAGCCGGTGAAGTTGTCTCTATTGCTTCACCAAGTGAAACAGCACAACAAATATCAAACATGCTAACCAATGAGCAAGCCTGGCTTGAGTATCAAAAAAGTGGTTTAGACCGCGTACAAAAATTTTATGACGAGAGCCACATGTTTGCCCGTTACGATAAACTTTATAAGGATACAATGGCATGGCCGGAATAGGTTTTGAGATACGAAAAATTCTCAAAAAAAATACCCTGCTCTCAGTTTTTGAAGCTTACGGCTACGCGGGCTTAATAGGCTCGGGCCCTTGGTTGCTCTCTATTGTAGCGCTCATGCTCATTGGTATTTTAAGTTTAGGCATTGTATTACCTAAAGTACTTATCATTCAGTTTTTAACACTCGTTACCTACATGATGGCCGCCTCACTTATTTTAACGGGGGGTTTGCAGTTATTACTAACTCGATTTATTGCCGATTTATTTTTTCAAAAAGAAGAGGCAAAAGTACTCCCTAACCTACTCGGGGCACAACTTGTAACAACCATAGCCGCGCTATTAGTCGGCTTAGCCGTTTGGCCGATGCTTCCTATACCCGTAGTCACTAAGATAATAATTTTAGGTGCCTTTGTAAGCCTATGTAACCAATGGCTTGGTGCTATTTTTCTATCGGGCATGAAAGAATACCGACTGATTTTAATTACCATGTTAAGTGGTTACGCCTTTATGGTGTTACTCGCATATTTACTGAGAGACTGGCAACTAGACGGTTTGTTTTTTGCTTTTTTTGCAGGTGAAGCCCTACTCTTTTTTAGCTTTTTATTCATGATTATTCGTCGCTACCCGGGTGAAAAACTCATAAGCTTTGACTTTTTAAGTAATAAAAAAGTGTATTACAGCCTGTTTTTCTGTGGTCTATTTTATAATATTGGCGTGTGGGCTGATAAAATCATTTTTTGGTATTCTCCGAGCACATCAATTCAAATTATTGGCACGTTGAGAGCCAGCCCTATTTACGACTTACCTATATTTTTGGCCTATTTGTCTATTATTCCTGGTATGGCAGTGTTTTTAGTAAAAATGGAAACAGACTTTGTAGAAGAGTACGACCGTTTTTACACTGCTATCCGTAAAGGGTCACCTCTTGAAGAGATCTATATATTGAAAGACAATATGATCCAAACTGCACGTGCCGGTTTATATGATATATTTAAAATCCAAGGTATTACCGTTGCATGCTTATTATTATGGGGTGAGCAAATACTGACCTTTATAGGCATTGATCCAAACTATAAAACGCTTTTATTTATTGATGTAGTTGGTGTAGGCGTGCAAGTTATATTTTTATCTATTTTAAATATTTTATTTTATTTAGATAAACGCTCAACAGTACTATTTTTAGCCGGGTTGTTTTTAGTAATAAATGTTGTTTTAACTTTACTATCTATCGCTTTTGGGCCGCAGTTTTATGGTTACGGCTTTGCATTAGCAACTATTATTACCTCGGTAGTAGGATTATTTTGGCTTTCAAAACAATTTGAAGATTTAGAATACGAAACGTTTATGCTGCAGTAGCATGTTATAAAAGTACAAGATAAAGGCTGCAAACTGCAGCCTTTATCTTAAAAAGCGCATCGTTTGTAATTGACGTAGGATAAAATATTCAATGTTTATTATCGTAGGAGCTTTTAATGAAAAAATCGTTTGAATTCACGCTCAAATCAAAAAAAATTAAAATAATAAATTTTTGGTTTGGTGGTATTAAGTTATATGTAAATGGTGACTTGCGTGATTTTGATAAAACACTTTTTGCTATTAGCAATAAAGCTCTGCTATCTGCAAATCTTGATGATATTGGCATTCTTGAAATAAAGCCTTTATCAGGGCTAATTTCTGTAGAAATTGATGCATATCTTGTAAATGGTACTGATATACAATACGTATATAGCTCACATAAGCGCCTTAGCTTAAAAGAAAAAAGACTTACGCAGTAAACGTAATAAAACTAACCTTGTCTGGGGAGAAGCTAAAATAATAATACTTGCCTTATTTTCGCTTAGTTTTACCTAATTGAGCTCAAATTTTCAAAACTAAACATCGTTAATAATACTTTGTATTAACTTCCCCAAATCTATATTTCAAAACATAGAATGTATCACTTTAAAATAACCTTAAACTGAACGACTTTATTGATATATAATCAAAAATTGAGCAAAAAAAATACGATATATATAATGGTTATTATAACTATGCTTATATTCTCCCTTAATTGGGCATGCTGTTTAAAAGGAGCATTCAATGGCTTTTGATTATGGATCGATTGATCTTGGACTAAAAAACCCCTTCAAACTTGAAGGTAAAGTAACAGCTGTAAGAGGACTCATTGAGTCTATAGCGGGTATTAGTTTACTTGTTATTGCTGCGGGCTCAGTAAAAGAAGATACAACCGCTGGATGGATTTTAATGGTGTTTGGCATGCTTATTTTAGCATTCGGCATTCGCTCACTTTCAAGTGGTATTTATGCAACGCTTAAATATTTTGTAGGCAGAAACCACCCTACTTCACTTGCTTATAACTACAGCAAATCACAAGCATCAACCGCCCAAGAAGAGAAAAAAGAAGTAGCCTACAGCGCACAATCACTCGAAGAAATGCTGGTTGGTCGTAAAAACAGTACGTTTAAAGAACCTAATGGTTTTTTATCACGTTTACTTCACAGCTTAATTCCTAAGTTATTATTCCTACCTTATCCGATTCGTAATGTTGCCCAGCGCTTATTTGGCTCATGGGTAAGTACACTTGTTGCCCTTATTGCTTATGGCCTTGTGGCATTTGTATCTTTATCTGGTTTTACCGGTGAAGCTGGCGAATTAGCATTTCCTGTTTACAGCGCAATATTAATGTTTTACGTGCTTTTTTCATGGCGCTCTACGGGTAAACCTATCTCTCGAAATGCTGAAAAAAACATTGAAGCACTTGGCACTGGCGCACTTGCCAAAATTATTTCTTTATCTTTTATTTTACCCATTGCTATTGGCCTTTCTATGTCATGGTTAATGAAAGAACAACGCATTAGCAAACAAGAAATAGATAGCTGGCTTGAACAATTGCCAAGCCTTCATGCTGGAATGTACTTAATTGCAATTATTATATTAGCGACTCTAAGCTGCGCACTTGCTTTCATTATGATTAAAGCGCGCTTAAATTCAGTGACACCTTCAGCTGAAGTATCAGAGCTACGTGAAAACTGGCAAGAATCTGTTCACCCAGACGAAATCTTTATAAACCTTGATAACTTAGTAATGGCTAATCGTCGTTATAAAGAAGTACCAAATCGAGTTTATAGAGAATTAGATCCTAAGCTTCAAGAACAAATTGAAGGAAAAGGCGGTTTTAAAGGTGAAATGATTCAAGAAATTCAACCTAAACTGCACTCAATGGATTTAGGTAAAAACTTCTCGTTAGCAAGGCTAATTTCTTTAGTGAGCGGTAACTTACTTTATATTGTAGCGTTGGCGTTTACTGTATTTTTAGCGTATTCGCTTATCAACATTTACCATTATGTTGACGCGGCAAATATTAATAGCTTTAAACAAGCATTTAATAACCAACATGTTGTTCAATTTAGTGAGCTATTAATGACAAGCTTTCACTTATTACTAATTGGTATACTCATTAAAGCATTTGCGCAATTGCTAACAAACACAGCTCATTTATTTTTTGCTGAAATGCAGTTTGAATCACTATTGGTATATTTTAAATGTGAAGGCACATTTACTGAGTCTAAAATATCAACTGGTACGGGGATTCATGATAGTACCCGCTCAGAAAATACGTTAGTACGCAGTAGCATAACGCCTTGGATTATTGTATCTCGTGTTATTTCTACTACGTTTGCAGCAACGGGTATGAAAAACCTTGAGCACCCTCGCCATATTATGGAAATGCATAAAGACGAAGGTCAATTACAAGCAATCAAAAAAGACGTTATCGCGTTCTTGAAAGACCGTGAATCTATCGCCTCAATCACCAGTGAGCGTGATTTAGGTAATGCGTCACAAATACATCAATTAAACCAGCAAACGCGTGCTATACCTACTCAGCAAGCGATAACTAAAGATGACGAAGAAGCAGCAGGTTATTTAAGACAAGAAGAAAACTTATCTCCTGAACCTAAAGCCTAACTCCTTTATTATTAATGCCACCTTGTTAAATTAGGTGGCATTTTTTTATCCTTTATTAACCTCTATTCAATAGCTTTTAACTTTATTACCTCTTTTATACTCAACAACATGATTAATATTGCATTAGTCTACAAAGCCCTTGCTTTATGTGCCAAAACACAAATAATGAAGTATTAATCACAGGGTAAGAATGAGGACAATGAGCTATATACTAACCACCCAATGTGCTGATGATGTAGGCTTAATAGCTAAAATCACAGGGCTTTGTTATAAAAACAATTTGAATATTACGCGTAACAATGAGTTTGTAGATAAAGACGCACAGCGCTTTTTTATGCGTACAGAGCTTACAGGTGAGCCACAAAGCGACTTTTTAGATAAACTACGACTATTGTTACCACAAGGTGCTCAACTTGCACTGCACTGTGGTGCTAAAACAAAAGTGGTTTTACTTGCCACCAAAGAAGCACATTGTTTAGGTACTGTATTACTCAAACAGTTCGAGCAAGCCCTCAACATTGAAGTATTAGCCGTTATTGCTAACTACCCTGACTTAGAGCCATTAGCAAAAGGGTTTGATGTGCCATTTCATGTGGTATCGCACGTAGGGCTTACTCGTAGCGAGCACGATGAAAAAGTAGGTGACTTAATTGCCAGCTATAACCCTGACATTATTGGTCTTGCCAAATACATGCGTATTTTAAGCCCTGAGTTTGTTGGCCGATTCGATAATAAAATTATTAATATCCACCACTCATTTTTACCTGCATTTATTGGTGCAAAGCCTTATCACCAGGCATTTGAGCGCGGTGTAAAAATCATTGGTGCAACGGCTCACTTTGTAAACAATGAGCTGGATGAAGGACCTATCATTCTTCAAGACGTAACAAGCGTAACGCATGCGAATACTGCTGAAATGATGGCAAAAATGGGTAAAGACGTAGAAAAAACCGTATTTAGCAAAGCACTCCAACTCGCCTCTGAACACAAGCTATTTATTAATGGTAATAAAACCGTGGTGTTTTCTTAGCATTAATTATTTTATACATAAAAATATGCCAGCATTGTTGCTGGCATTTTTTTGCTCATAAATAAGCAAGTGACTTTTAAAATATAAATTATGCCTGCTCTATCGGTTCTAGTTTTAATTTTGCGGCAATTAAAACGGCTTGGGTACGATTGTACACGCCGAGTTTTCTAAATATGGCTGTAATGTGTGCTTTTACTGTCGCTTCTGATATGTGTAGCTCATAAGCAATTTGCTTGTTAAGTAAACCTTCGTGCAGATATTGCAGCACTCGGTATTGCTGGGGTGTTAATGAGGCAACTTGCGCTGCTATTTCTCGGTCTTCACCTTCAATTTCAGCTACTTTGTTTTTTAACTCTTTTGGTAGCCATGTATCGCCTTCAAGTATTTGGTTAATTGCGCTGGCAATATCATCAGACGATGACGATTTAGGAATAAAACCCATCGCGCCGTAACCCATTACTTTTGAAACTATATTAGCGTCTTCACTACCTGAAACTACTGCAATAGGTAAGCTTGGGTATTCTTCTCTAATACGAATAAGACCATATAAATCACCATTACCTGGCATGTGAAGGTCTAGCAGTAATATATCAAGATCCTCTTGCTCGCTTAACACTTGCAACGTGCTGTCAAAATCGGATGATTCAAAAACGTCTAAACCTTCAAATTTTGCGCTCAATGCGCCCTTTAGTGCTTCACGAAATAACGGATGATCGTCCGCTATTAAAAACTGACTCATGGTTCACTCCTAATGAATTCGGCTGCCAGTTAGGTATAAAACCATTACTGACAGCCGATATACTACGTTTAGAATCAACTTGTAATCAAGTTTTTAACGCACATTTAACGATTTAATCTGTTCTCGATTAGTTCATCGACAACAGAAGGATCGGCAAGCGTTGATGTATCGCCAAGTTGTTGGTGCTCATTTGCAGCGATTTTACGTAAAATACGACGCATAATCTTGCCTGAACGCGTTTTAGGTAAACCCGGAGACCATTGAATCATATCTGGTGATGCTATTGGGCTAAGCTCTTTACGAACCCAATTACGCACCTCTTTGGTTAACTCATCACTGACTGTTACGCCTTCGTTTGGCGTAATATAAACGTAAATACCTTGGCCTTTAATGTCATGCGGGTAACCCACTACAGCAGCTTCTGCAACTGCTGGGTGTGATACAAGAGCACTTTCAATCTCTGCAGTACCTAATCGATGACCAGATACATTAAGCACATCATCTACACGACCTGTGATCCAGTAATAACCATCTTCATCACGACGACAACCATCACCTGTAAAATACACACCTGGGTAGGCACTAAAGTAAGTTTGCTCAAAACGCTCATGATCGTTATAAACCGTTCTCGCTTGCGATGGCCAGCTATCTAAAATAACTAAGTTACCATCTACAGCACCTTCAAGTGTATTACCTTCAGCATCAAATAATGCTGGCGCAATACCAAAAAATGGATGTGTTGCAGAACCTGGTTTTGTATCAGTAGCACCTGGTAGTGGCGTGATCATTATGCCACCGGTTTCTGTTTGCCACCACGTATCAACAATCGGACAATTAGATTTACCAATACTCTCGTAATACCAAGTCCACGCTTCAGGATTAATTGGCTCACCAACCGAACCTAAAATTCGTAAACTATCACGGTTTGATGAAGCAATTGGCTCATCACCTTTCGCCATTAATGCACGAATTGCTGTAGGCGCAGTATATAAAATAGTTACACCGTGTTTATCAACAATTTCGCCCATACGCCCAGCTGTTGGGTACGTAGGTACACCTTCAAATAAAACTTGCGTACAACCGTTTACCAGTGGTCCGTATGCAATGTAGCTGTGACCTGTGATCCAACCTACATCGGCACTACACCAATACACATCATCTTCTTTTAAATCAAATACGTACTCGTGTGTCATTGATGAGTAAACTAAGTAACCACCGGTGGTATGCACAACACCTTTTGGCTGTCCGGTCGATCCTGACGTATATAAAATAAACAATGGATCTTCAGCGTTCATTGGCTCTGGTTCACACTTTGCTGGTAAATCAGCAACTAGGTCATGCCACCAAATGTCATGTTCATTCCAATCAACTTCGCCGCCTGTTAATTGATGTACTATAACGTGTTCAATTGAAGTCACAGTATCTTGTGCAACAGCTTCATCAACGTTTGCTTTTAGTGGTACACAATTACCCGCTCTGCGCCCTTCATCTGACGTAATAACAACCTTAGCACCCGAATCTCTAATACGGTCGGCAATCGCTGAAGGTGAAAAGCCACCAAATACAACAGAATGAATAGCACCAATACGTGCACAGGCTTGCATTGCATACACAGCCTGTGGCGTCATAGGCATATAAATCGCTACGCGATCACCTTTTTGCACACCTAACTTTTTTAAGCCATTAGCAAACTTAGCAACTTCATCATGCAGCTGCTGATAAGTAATATTCTCGCTTTGAGATGGACTATCACCTTCCCAAATAAGCGCAACCTTATCGGCTTTGGTTTTTAGATGACGGTCAATACAATTGTACGAAGCATTTAAATAGCCATCTTCATACCATTTAATATTTATGTGACCTTTGTCGAATGATGTGTTTTTAACTTTAGTGTAAGGAGTAGACCAATCGAGGCGTTTGCCATGCTCACCCCAAAAACCTTCAGGGTCATCAATAGATTGCTTATAAAGCGTATTATATTTATTTTTATCTACAAGAGTCGCATCTTTAATATGCGCCGGAACTGGATAGATACTTTGTGACATCTTCGTCTCCATTAAATTACTTGCCTTAGGCTCTTATCAAGGATTACTCAGCAGTGCCTTATTAAGTATTAGACCTTAGTTGTATTCCTCTTCAATTTTCTCATTTGTAGTTTATAATCCTTCTGCTTTCAATTTTTTTACATAAATAATACAACGCGTTAAATGTTAGTAAATACAAACTTATCTACTCTAAAACCTTAGTCTTATAGACCAATAGGTAATTGAGTAAATATTGCACATATTCAACAGTGTTCGGTACTGTAATATATGTATTTACTGTAGTACTTACTAAAAGCTTTATTTAACGAATGAAAACAATATGTGTATTGAAAAGCTAAATTAACACCCTTTTTTATTCGTAAGTAATACTCGTAGCAAGTAATACAACCTTACATGAAAAAAAAAGTAACAAACAAACAAGTAGCCTATAAAGGACACCACAATGAAATTTACCCCATTAAAAACATTGGCAGCAAGCGCTGTACTATGTGCACTATCAAGTACTGCATACGCGGCAACTGCTGCAAAAATTGGTGATACCGAATTTACTTACGGTGGATACATTAAACTCGACTCAATGTGGAGTGATTATTCAGCGGGTGCGCCTGCAGGCTCAAACGTAGGTCGTGACTTTTACGTACCAAGTACGCTAACAGTTGGCGACGATAACAGCTCAGATGCTGTGTTTGATATGCATGCTCGCGAGTCACGCTTTAACTTTGGCACAGCCACTGTTATGGATAACGGTAAGACCGTTAATACTAAAATTGAGATTGATTTTTTAGCCTCAGCTGCTGGCGGCAATGAACGTGTATCAAACTCTTATGCTCCTCGTATTCGCCATGCGTTTGTGACATACGACGGTTGGTTATTTGGTCAAACATGGTCTAACTTTCAAAACGTAGGCGCGCTTGCTGAAACGCTTGATTTTGTAGGGCCTGCAGAAGGCACTGTGTTTGTCCGTCAATCGCAAATTAAATATACCACTGGCGCATGGTCTTTCTCATTAGAAAACCCAGAAAGTACAATTTCTACGACTAGCGGTATGGTAGTCACTGATGATGCATCATTACCCGATTTTACAGCTCGTTACACACACAAAGCTGATTGGGGTAACATTGTTGTTGCAGCACTTGCACGTCAACTTACTTACAAGGTAGGCGGTGTTGATGCAGATGAAACATCTTTTGGTGTAAGTGCTTCAGGTAAAATAAACCTTGGTGAAGACAATCTTAAATTTATGCTTACTCAAGGTAAAGGCTTAGGCCGTTACGTAGGCTTAAACGTTGCTCACGGTGCAGTACTTAATGGCGATGAACTAGATGCGATTGACTCAACTTCTGGTTTTGTTGCTTATCAGCACAAATGGACAAGCAAATGGCGCTCAACGTTCTTATATTCATTCTTTAGCGCTGATAACAACACTGATTTATTAGCTATTTCTGGCGATCCTACAGAATCAAGCCAAAGCTACAGTGCAAATATTCTATACTCACCCGTTAAACGCTTAACGTTTGGTGCTGAACTAAAACATGCTGAGCGTGAAACTGAAAGTGGCGTAGATGGCGATTTAGACCGTTTACAGTTCTCTGTTAAATACTCTTTTTAATAGTAAAAACCTAATTAATTTATAAAGCGGCCTAGGCCGCTTTTTTTATAATTCAATTTAAGTTAAAAAAACAACCATATTTTTATAAGCCGTATCGTTTATCCTAATCATAATATTATTTATAGACTAAGTAATTTTCCCTAAAATAGCATTAACGCGCATGCAAATGATAATAGTTTTTATTTGAATTTATTAATTCTAAATAGTAGAATGTCCCAATTATTTAAATAAACTCAAATAAACTCAAATAATATTAAATATTAATTAAGGGAAAACATGAAACTCAATCGCACTTTTGCACTTTCTTCATTAGTTTTAGCCATGGGCTTTTCAGCTCAAGCACAAGAAACATCAACCAAAAATACAGTTGAAAATAACAACGAAACAATGGAAGAAATATTAATAGTTGGTGTACGTCAAGACCGAGTTAGCCAAGGTGCTACTGGTTTAACTATGGAACTTAACGAAACACCACAATCTATTAGTGTAATAGGCGCAGAGCAACTTCAAAACTTTGCAGCAAACAGTATTAATGACGCAATGAAAATGGCAACGGGTATTACTGTAGAACAAGGTGAAACTAACCGTACACGATATACATCACGTGGTTTTGATATTAAAAGCACACAAGTTGATGGAGTTGGACTGCCTAATAACTGGGGCCTTGTTACTGGTGCTATGGAAAGTTATGGTTATGAAAAAATAGAAGTTATTCGTGGTGCTAATGGACAATTAACAGGTGTAGGTAATGCTGCGGGTACAATTAACTATGTTCGAAAGCGTCCGACAAATGAGAATGAAGGTGAAGTAGGTATTTCTGTAGGTACTTATGGTTTAAAGCGCTTACAAGCTGATTATTCATTTTTATTAACAGATTCTGGTAGCTGGGCTGCACGTGTTGTTGGTGCTGCAGAAGGCTCTGATTCATACCTTGATGGTTTAGAAAACGATCGTACTTACTTCTCTGCTGTAGTTGATGGACAACTTACTGGTAATTCAACACTTTCATTTGGTGCTTCACATCAAGATGCCAATACAGATGGAACCATGTGGGGAGGATTACCACTTTCATATGCCGATGGTATGCAAGCAGAGTGGGATGTAGGTACTAGTACAACTCAAGAGTGGACTAAATGGGATACGCTTAATACCACAGCTTTTATTGAATATACTTATGTATTCGATAATAACTGGGAAATCAAAACAACTTATAATTACCAAGACTCAGAAGATCAAAGTAAATTACTTTATCTTTATGACGCTTATGGAATGTTTGATAGTGAAACTAATTTAGGTTTAGTCAGTCTTCCTGGACGATATGATACAGAATTCTCAGCTGATTTATTTGATATAACAGCTAAAGGTGAGTACAGCTTGTTTGGTCAAGAGCATGAGCTAATGCTTGGTGGAAGTATTTCACAAAGTACATCTTACTCTTTTACTAACTCTTACGATGCAGCAACAACTGAAGCTTATGGTTTAGCGCCTGCTTTTCCATACGCATTAGATGCGATTGCTGAACCTATTTGGGGCGAACAAACTAAATATGCAGATATTGATGTTACGTTAAAGCGTTTTTTTGGTTCTACTAAATTAAACCTAACAAGTGACTTATTTGTTATTGCGGGCTTTAACGCTATTGATTATGAGCGCACAGGCTTTAGCCAAGGCGTTGACATAGATAATGATGAAAGTGAGGTAAGCCCTTACCTTGCAACAACGTATGCAATTAATGACGATGTTAACTTATATGTAAGCTACTCCGACATTTATCAACCACAAGAGCAATACGATTACGACGGTAACTTTTTAGATCCAAGTAAAGGCGTTAATTACGAAGTTGGAGTGAAAACTCAATGGCTTGATGATCGCCTACTTGCAACCTTTGCAGTATTTAGTGCCAAACAAGATAATATTGCAACTTATGCAGGACTAAATGCCTCTGGATTTACTTACTATAAAGGAGCCGATCAAGATTCGCAGGGCTTTGAATTAGAATTAACCGGACATATAACTGATAATCTTAACGCTGTATTTGCTTATACATACCTAGATATTAATGATGACGCAGGCGATAGCTCTCACGAATGGGAACCTGAAAATGTTGTTAATTTTTCATTGGATTATACGCTCCCCCAACTACCTGAGTTTCAGGTTGGTTTAGCGGGTAAATGGCAATCGAAAACCGCGAATATAGCCAGTAACGTTAAGCAGGATTCTTATTTACTTATGAACGCGTTTGCTCGATGGGATGCGACAGAAGATTTATCAATTCAAGCTAACATTGATAACATCACAGATGAAAAACATATTACTAGCTTAGCCAATGTTGGTTTTTATGGCTCTCCTATTAGCGGAAAAGTTAGCTTAACTTATCGCTTTTAAAGCTCTATTTTAATTAGGTCGCATTCTTAACTCTTCACCCGATTAAAATGTATAGCGTATGATTGCTTTGCTCTTCATTTAGTGTAGTAATTACTATTGCAGTGCCTGCTCACGCGCTATGTAATCGTATATTTTTATTTTATCCGCTTTAAGTTTTGAACAACAAAAAAGCGCTAACCATTGCTGGTTAGCGCTCTTTAAAGCTCGGGTCAAATCAAGCTTAATAACTCATTTTGATGTAGTTTAAAGGTCTGCTTCGTCGCCTAACTTATCTTCACCGTCTTCTGGTTCAATAGTTGCTTTTAGTAAAAGCATTTCGCGTAATTTACCTTCAATCTCATCTGCAATTTCTGGGTTTTCTTTCAAAAACTTAATTGAGTTAGATTTACCTTGGCCAACTTTGTTGCCACAGTAGCTATACCAAGCACCTGCTTTTTCAACAATTTTGTGCTTAACACCTAAGTCAATTAGCTCACCTTGCTTAGAAATACCTTCACCATACATGATGATAAATTCAGCTTGTTTAAACGGCGGCGCAACTTTGTTTTTAACAATTTTTACGCGGGTTTCATTACCAACAACTTCATCGCCTTCTTTTACAGAACCAATACGACGAATATCTATACGTACCGATGCGTAAAACTTAAGTGCGTTACCACCCGTTGTTGTTTCTGGGTTACCAAACATAACACCAATTTTCATACGGATTTGGTTAATGAAAATACACAAGGTGTTAGAGCGTTTAATATTACCTGTAAGCTTACGTAATGCTTGTGACATTAAACGTGCTTGTAAGCCCATGTGCGAGTCGCCCATGTCGCCTTCAATTTCCGCTTTTGGTGTAAGTGCAGCAACCGAGTCAATAATAACTACGTCTACAGCACTTGAGCGTACTAACATGTCACAAATTTCTAGCGCTTGTTCACCGGTATCTGGTTGAGAAACAAAAAGTTCGTCAATGTTTACGCCTAATTTTTGTGCGTACACTGGATCAAGAGCATGCTCAGCATCGATAAAGGCACATGTTTTGCCTTCTTTTTGTGCAGAAGCGATAACTTGTAAAGTAAGCGTTGTTTTACCAGATGACTCCGGACCATACACTTCAACAATACGTCCCATAGGTAAACCACCTATGCCTAAAGCAATATCAATACCTAATGAGCCTGTAGATACAGATTCAATGTTTAACGCTTTGTTATCACCCAATTTCATAATTGAGCCTTTACCAAATTGACGTTCAATTTGTGATAGTGCTGCGTCTAACGCTTTTTGTTTGTTATCGTTCATTTTTTTCTCCAATCCAGCTAATGCGAACAAGTATACTGTATGAAATTACAGTATCAAGCTAATTTTTTCATTTTATCTCATCTATTACACTTTTCAATGCAAATACAATAGCTTGCAACCTAACTTGAGCTCTATCACCAGTAAATACTTGTTTAAAGGTCAGTACTTTGTCATTAATTTGTATGCCAAACCACACGAGCCCCACAGGTTTGCCATCGGTTGCACCTCCAGGCCCCGCAATACCCGATACAGCTATAGATATATTTGCATTTGTTGCTTTAATAGCACCTAATGCCATTTCACGCACTGTTTGTTCGCTCACAGCACCGTACTTTGCTAATGTGCTTGCACTTACATTTAGCAAATCTTGCTTTGCTTGGTTGCTGTAAGTCACAAATGCACGGTCAATATAAGCCGAGCTTCCGGGCGTATCTGTAAGGGCATAACTCACTCCGCCACCAGTACATGACTCAGCACTAGTGATCCATAAGCATTTATCCGTTAAAATAGCGCCTAATTGCGCAGCAAGTGTTTTAATCTCTTGATGTAATTCCATATTCAGCCTTTGGGTAAATACATGTCGTTTGATCTTTATGCACCACACACTATAAAACAACAAACCCCTATGATGCAGCAGTATCTAAAAATAAAATCAGAGCATCGCGATATTTTATTGTTTTATCGTATGGGCGATTTTTACGAACTCTTTTTTGATGACGCTAAACGCGCCGCTCAATTACTCGATATTTCGCAAACACATCGCGGTAAAGCCGGCGGCGATCCTATCCCAATGGCGGGCGTGCCTTATCATGCCGTAGAAAACTACTTAGCACGCCTAGTTCAAATGGGTGAATCAGTCGCTATTTGCGAACAAGTTGGGGATCCCGCAACCAGTAAAGGCCCTGTCGATCGAAAAGTTGTTCGTATAGTTACACCCGGTACAATTTCTGACGAAGCGCTTTTACAAGAACGACAAGACAACTTACTTACTAGCGTTTGGCAAAGTAAAAAAGGCCTATATGGCATTGCGTACCTTGATATTAACTCGGGTCGCTTCAACATTGTTGAAGTAAATACCGACGAAGCCTTTAGCTCAACGATTCAACGCCTATCGCCAGCAGAACTTTTGTATAGCGAAAGCTTTGAGAACATTCATTTAATTGAGCATATAAAAGGCGCTCGTCGTCGCCCAGAATGGGAGTTTGATTTAGATACGGCTCAGCACTTATTATGCGATCAATTTGGTACTAAAGATTTAGTGGGGTTTGGCGTAGATAAAGCCCACAGCGCACTTGTTGCTGCTGGTTGTTTAATGCAATACGTAAAAGATACACAACGTATTGCACTGCCACATATTCGTGCTATTACGCTTGAGCATAACGAACACGCTGTTATTTTAGATGCCGCAACGCGTAAAAATTTAGAGCTTACCGTTAATTTATCAGGCGGATTTGAAAACACCCTTGCTCAAGTACTTGATAAAACAGCAACACCTATGGGTTCTCGCTTACTTAAGCGCCGTATTCATACTCCGGTGCGTAACAAAGATGAGCTAAATTCTCGTTTAAATGCAATTAGCGCTATTTTAGATGTACAGCTTTGTGGTGAATTACATGAGTCATTAAAAGACATTGGTGATGTAGAGCGTGTTATTGCACGCTTAGCTTTATGTACTGCTCGCCCGCGCGATTTAACTCGCCTGCGCAGTGCATTACAAGCACTTGCACCACTGCATACCTTATTAGGTGATGCTAACGATCCTCGTATAGCGGGTATTATCAAAAACTCACCTGAACTCCCTGATTTACAGGAGTTATTAGAGCGCGCTGTTATAGAAAATCCACCGGTACTTATTCGTGACGGTGGCGTTATTGCCCCTGGTTATAATAGCGAACTTGATGAATGGCGTAACTTAAGTAAAGGTGCAACCGATGTACTTGATCAACTAGAGCTGCGTGAACGCGAGCGCACAGGGATAAGCACACTTAAAATTGGTTATAACCGCGTACATGGCTTTTTTATAGAAGTAAGCCGCGCCAATGCTCACCTAGTACCCGCCGACTATATTCGTCGTCAAACACTTAAAAATAACGAACGCTATATTATTCCAGAGCTAAAAGAGCACGAAGATAAAGTACTTGGCAGTCAATCAAAAGCCCTAGCGCTTGAAAAACAACTATACGAAGAGTTGTTTAGATTTATTGCTCCACATATAGAGCAACTGCAAATAATGGCAGCAGCACTGGCTGATTTAGACGTGTTAAACAATTTAGCTGAGCGTGCATTTGCACTTAATTACGCAAAGCCAGAACTGTGCGATGACGACAATATTAGCATTAAACAAGGTCGTCACCCTGTTGTTGAACAAGTAATGAAAGAACCGTTTATTGCCAACCCTGTAGAGTTAAACAGCCAACGTAAAATGCTCATTATTACCGGTCCAAACATGGGTGGTAAATCGACCTATATGCGCCAAACAGCACTTATCGTACTCATGGCTCACATTGGCAGCTACGTACCCGCAGACAGCGCTAAAATTGGCAATATCGATAGGATATTTACACGTATTGGTGCAAGCGACGATTTAGCATCAGGCCGCTCAACCTTTATGGTGGAAATGACCGAAACAGCCACTATTTTAAATAATGCGACAGCGCAGTCTTTAGTGTTAATGGATGAAATTGGTCGCGGTACAAGTACCTACGATGGTTTATCGCTTGCGTATGCTACAGCCGATCATTTGGCGTCAAAAATATCTGCAAAAACATTGTTTGCTACGCACTACTTTGAGCTTACAGAGCTTGCTGAGCAAACAACGGGCCTTGTAAACGTGCATCTTGATGCAATAGAGCATAACGATACTATCGCCTTTATGCATACAGTACTTGATGGCGCTGCAAGTAAAAGCTTTGGCTTACAAGTAGCTGCCCTTGCGGGAGTTCCAAAAGTTGTTATTGCACAAGCAAAACAAAAACTTAAGTTACTTGAAAATCATCAAAGCGTTACTGCACCAAATACAGAGCAACAAGCATTTACTTTCAATAACGAAGTAGTACAAAGTGCCCCTTCTGAAGTAGAAGAGCAGTTAAGTGCTATTGACCCTGATAACTTATCGCCACGCCAAGCACACGATTTATTATATAAACTAAAAGCATTGTTGTAATTTATATCATCTGATTTACAAGCATAAAAAAGCCGAAGAATAAATTCTTCGGCTTTTTAACACACATAGTCTTTTAAATTATTTAAGCAGTTACGAAAACTGATTAAACAAGCTATCTGTACTTAAACCTTCTTGTTGCAAAATGTCTTTTAGACGACGTAATGCTTCTACCTGAATTTGTCTTACACGTTCACGTGTTAAGCCTATTTCGCGGCCTACATCTTCAAGTGTAGATGGCTCGTAGCCAAGCAATCCAAATCGACGTGCTAACACTTCGCGTTGTTTAGGGTTCAATTCACCTAACCAATCTACAATGTGCTTATTAATATCATTGTTTTGTACTTCGCCTTCAGGGCCAGCACTTTTTTCATCTGGGATGATATCAAGTAAAACACTGTCGTTTTCACCACCAATAGGCATATCAACCGATGCTATTCTCTCGTTTAAACGTAGCATTTTAGTTACGTCTTCTACGGGTCTGTCTAGGCAAGCTGCAATTTCGTCAGCTGTTGGTTCATGGTCAAGCTTTTGAGTTAATTCACGCGCTGTACGTAAATAAACGTTAAGTTCTTTAACTACATGAATAGGTAAGCGAATGGTGCGAGTTTGATTCATAATGGCACGTTCAATTGTTTGACGTATCCACCATGTAGCGTAAGTTGAAAATCTAAAGCCGCGCTCAGGGTCAAATTTTTCAACTGCGCGGATTAAACCTAAGTTACCTTCTTCAATTAAATCGAGTAGAGCCAGGCCGCGATTGTTGTAACGGCGTGCTATTTTAACAACTAAACGTAGGTTACTTTCAATCATACGTTTGCGTGAGGCCTCACAACCTCTAAGTGATTTACGAGAAAAAAACACTTCCTCTTCAGCGCTAAGCAAAGGAGAAAAACCAATTTCGCCTAAATATAATTGAGTTGCATCAAGGTTTTTAGTGACTTCTTCTTTTGCAAATATTTCATCGTCTTCTACTTTATCAAGTAGAGTAGTGCTTCCATCTGTGGCGGTGTCATCAAAATTTTCGTCAGTCGTGTTATTTTTGTCAAGTTTTGCTGCGCTAGCCATAAGCCTTCTCCCGAGCAATTATCAATACCTAAAAATTAGGGTAGGTATTTAGCAGGATTGACAGCTTGCCCTCGGTAGCGAATTTCAAAACGAAGCGCGGTGACCGGAGATTCTGAATTACCAATTTCTGCTATTTTTTGTCCTGCCTTAACCTTCTGCTTTTCTTTAACAAGTAATTTCGAGTTATGTGCGTAAGCACTTAGATAATCATCATTATGTTTCAATATGATTAAACTACCGTACCCTCGAAGAGCGCTACCCGCGTACACCACCGTTCCTTGTGCCGCGGCTAAGACTGAAGCCCCTTTGCGATTAGTAATCTGTAAACCTTTATAACCGTTTTCCTTATTAGAAAAGCGTTTGGTAATTTTGCCCTTTGCAGGCCAAGACCACTTAACTTTACTGCTCGACAAACGTTTAGTATTACTAACTTTGTTACTGGCTTGTTTCTGAACATACTCTCGTTGTTTTGGGGGATCAAGCTCTTTCTTTAATATTATGTTATTTTTTTGTGTTTTTTTTGTAGGCTTTTTACTCGAATTCGTATATTTTTCATCCCTTTTAATTTTTTTAGGCTTGGGGATTAAGGAGATGTTTTGCCCTGGAAAAATGGTGTAAGGTGATGGAATTGAGTTGTTTTTTGCTAGTAACCTAAAATCCTGCCCGGCACTAAAAGCGATAGAATAAAGCGTATCTCCTCTTTGTACTTTATAGTTACTTCCATTAATGTTAATAGTATGACCTAAATCGTTAACATTATTATTTAGGCTGCTAACAGGCGCAGGAATATGGCGAGAAGAACAACCAAAGAGAAAAATACTAATAAATATAGTCACATACAGTAAAAACTGTTTATTCATTGTATTTTTCTCCCAAATCAGACAATTGATATTTTTAACGCTTAACGCAATAAAATGTACGCTAGTGCAATTAATATCACTAATCCCCAACCAAGTATTTCAATATACTGACGTAATTTTTCTTCCATTTTAGCCCCGCCCCACTTCATTAAAGCTGAAACTAAAAAGAACCGTGCACCGCGCCCAATAGCTGATGCGAATAAAAATGGCAAAAATGCCATTTGCAAAACACCTGCGCCAATCGTAAATACTTTATATGGTATCGGCGAAAAACCAGCTAAAAACACAACCCAAACACCGTAATCTTTAAACCAATTGAGTGCGATATCAAACTTTTCTTGCCAGTGCATTTGTGCAATTAATGGCTCAACAACAGGTTCGAATAACCAAAAACCGAGTAAGTAGCCAATTATGCCACCAAAAACCGACGCTATTGTGGCAAAGCTTGCAAAGCGCCATGCTTTTTTAGGTTGCGCAAGCGACATAGGTGCAAGCATTACATCGGGTGGTATTGGAAAAAAAACTGACTCTGCAAAGCTCATTGCAGCTAAATAACGTTCCGCATGACGGTGTTTTGCCCACACGAGGGCCATATCGTATAACTTGGTAAACAACTTCAAAATGAATTCCTATTCAATATCGCCAGGTACTAGCGGCACAAATCTAACGGGAGCAATAACATGCTCTTTATAATTATCGCCTTTGCGGATAACCATTATTAATTTTTGATCACTCTCACCAATTGGGGCTAATAACACGCCGCCATCGGCTAACTGATCAAGTAAGTCTTGCGGTACTTTAGAGGCCGCTGCAGTCACTATAATACCATCAAACGGTGCTTGTGATTGCCAGCCTTGCCAACCATCGCCATGCTTCATGGTTACATTATATAAATCGAGTTGCTGCAACCTGCGTTTTGCCTGCCACTGAAGTGTTTTAATACGTTCTACCGAGTAAACCTTAGTAAACGTTTTAGCTAATATTGCAGTTTGATAGCCAGAGCCAGTGCCAATCTCCAATACTTTATCGCGTACACCAGCTAAGCGGAGCAACTCAGTCATACGCGCTACTATATAAGGCTGAGAAATAGTTTGCCCTTGCCCAATAGGTAACGCTGTATTTTCATAGGCTTTGTGTTTTAGCACATCATCTATAAAAATATGGCGAGGAATGTCAGCTATTGCACTGAGTACTTGTGTATCTTCAACGCCTTCACGCTTTAGTAAGTCAGATAACGCTTTTGCACTACGAGTATAGTTAGCGAGCACGATTAATCTCCAAATCGGCTAACCAGTCTCCTACTGCTTTTAAGCTATCTTTTGCTGTCATATCAACACTTAATGGCGTCACCGATGCATAGCCATTGTTAATAGCGTGAAAATCGGTCCCTTCTCCTGCATCGCTTTCAGTCCCTAGCGATCCATACCAATAAATATCACGACCCCAAGGATCTGTTTGTTTGGTCATGGTTTCGGCTTTATGACGAGCGCCTAGGCGTGTTACTTGCACCCCTTTTAATTCACTTAATGGAATGTCTGGCACATTAATATTTATTATTTGATCTTTTGGCAGCGGGTGCGAAGCCAAGCCTTTAATAATATTTACGGTAACCGCAGCGGCTGTTTCAAAATGCTCGCCCTTATGTGAGCAAAGCGATACTGCAATTGCAGGTAAGCCCAAATGGCGACCTTCAGTTGCAGCTGCAACAGTGCCAGAATAAAGCGTGTCGTCGCCTAAATTGGCACCATGGTTAATGCCTGCAACAACAAGATCGGGTTTTTCATCAGCTAACTGGTTTACACCTAAATGTACGCAATCTGTAGGCGTGCCATTAACCGACATAAAACCATTTTCGAGCGTTGTAGCTCGCAGCGGGTTCATTAACGTTAAAGAATTACTTGCGCCACTACAGTTGCGATCAGGTGCAACAAGGGTTACATCTGCAATTTGTATAAGCGCCTGATATAAAACTGCAATACCTTTAGCATTTACGCCATCGTCGTTACTTAACAGTATCTTCATTTATGCCATTATCCTTTTCTTTGCGCTCTCGTGGGCTTGCATCTGTGTAATCCACCAGCTCGCGTAATAATGCAGTTGCAAAACACCCTTTAGGCAAACCAAAACTCAGTTTTAAACTGGTTTCATCTATGGTCTCAACCGTTAAGTTTTGCGGAATTAAACGCAGCATTCTGCGCTCATTTTTAAGACCTAGCTCACCTAAGCCATCGCACCATGCTTGATATGGTTCGAGCCATACTTTCTCTTGCTCGGTTAAGCCTTTTTCACTTTTACCTACCATAGGTGCCGACATCATAATATCGCCAGTGGCTAGTCGCTCTATGTTTTCGTCGTTAATTGCATCTTCAAAAAATGCGTTACTGCCGCTAAGCATAAATACTTCACGGTGCATTGTTTTAGCTAAACCATGCTCTTTAACACGCAGGCTTACTAACTGATTAAACACATGTGAGCGCGCTGCTGAAATAATAATACCGCGCAGTTTTTTATCGCGAATACGCTCACCGGCAAACATTTTTTCAGCCATTACTAAGTTATGACCGCCATGCCCAAAACGTTGTTCGCCAAAGTAATTTGGCACACCTGCGCGCACGGCATTAATACGGCATAGAATATCAAGGGGCTTGGTTACATTACGCAGCGTAATAGTAAATTTATTACCTTTGTGGCAACCCGTACGTAATTTACGGTCGTGGCGCTGTTGCGACACAATAAAAATACTCTCGCTATTTAAATCACTAAAATCGATAGGCTTTTTAATCGGTACTTTTACACTAAACCACTGTGAGCATACTCCGTGACGATCTTTCATGCCGGCGTAACTTACGTCTCTTGGTGACACACCCGCACGTTGTGCAATTAGCTTTGCAACGTATTGCGTATTTTCGCCTTTTTTAACCACCTGCAAACACACGTGTTCGCCACTGCCGGTAAATTCTATACCTAGGTCTTCATCAACCATAAAGTCTTCGGCAGTGGTTTTAAAATCTGCCTTAGAAAGCGGTGCACCGTATAAATAATTTAAATCGCTCATGCGCTTTTTGTACTCGTAAACTCTTTACTCATAATAACCACTGCATGGCTCGAAATACCCTCTTTACGCCCTTCAAAGCCTAGCTTTTCGGTAGTAGTGGCTTTAACGTTAATTTGCGAAAGGTCACAATTTAAATCGCAGGCTAAATTAGCGCGCATAGCTTGAATGTGTGGCAGCATTTTAGGCGCCTGAGCAACAATAGTTACATCGCCATTGCCAAGTACATAACCTTGCTCTTTAGCCAAGCCAACTACATGGCGAAGTAAAATACGGCTATCGATATTTTCATACTCGCTTGCCGTATCTGGGAAGTGCTTGCCAATATCACCCATTGCAAGGGAGCCTAAAATAGCATCGCATAATGCATGAATAGCCACATCACCATCTGAGTGCGCTAAAAAGCCTTGTGGATAATCAATTTTTTCACCACAAATAGTTAACGGGCCTTCGCCGCCAAATTTATGTACGTCAAAACCATGGCCAATTCGAATCATAATGCACTCTCGTTTTGTTGTTTATGTAGTAAAAACCCAGCCAAATCTAAATCCTCTGGCGTGGTTATTTTAATATTATCGCTGCGACCTGCTACAAGCTTTACTGGCTTACCCGCCCATTCAATTGCGCTGGCTTCGTCTGTAATAGTTGCCCCACTTGCTAACGCATTTTGTAATGCATCTCTAAGCTCGTCATATTTAAAAAACTGCGGGGTAAGTGCTTGCCATAAATCATCGCGAGGTACAGTTTGTTCGCTGTACTCGTGTCCGCGTTTTATGGTGTCTTTTACTTTGCTAGCTAAAATACCACCTTCATCAGCGCGTATACATTCATCAATTAAACGCTCTATATCACTAATATTAACTAATGGGCGCGCAGCATCATGTACTAACACCCACGTAGGCGGGTTAGGTGCTAAAAAAAGTAAGCTATTGAGTACTGAATCTGCTCGCTCTTTTCCACCACTGGTTCGCACAATGCGCTTATCAAGCAGTGGGAGTTCGTCAAAATAGGGGTCGCTGTCGCTAAGGGCAACAACAATAGAACTTAATTGGGGTAATTGAGAAAGTTTAGCTAAGGTATGCTCTAAAATAGTTTTACCCGCTAATTGTATGTATTGCTTAGGCGCATTGTGCTGCATTCTACTGCCAACACCCGCTGCAGGAACAATTGCAGCAATAGTCTGTTTATTTGTCATATTGTTTGCCCGGTAAAACACGAATAAATGTTTCGTCCGGTTTAATCATTCCCAATTCGTTGCGTGCACGCTCTTCAATGCCTTCTTGGCCAAGCTTTAAATCTTCAATATCTGCTTTAAGCACTTTATTTCGTTTAATGAGCTTTTCGTTGGTTTCTTGATGCGATGCTACAGCACCTTTTAGCCGTGTGTAGTCTTGTAAGCCATTATGACCAAACCATAATCTGTATTGTACAAACAGTGCTAAGCACAGTAAGCCAACTTGAAAAATACGCATTTAACACTCCTTATTTTAAATTCCAAATACCTTAACTTTCATACGCTAAGGGGCGCTTTAAATTGCGCCAATTAATACTACCCGCTAAAAGCATTTCACGTTGTGATAAAACCCGTGGCATACAACGCTTCGAAAATTGCCACTGATGCCCGCAACATGCAGCGGTTAAACTCACTTTACTTGGCTTTATTAACTGAGCATTTTGCTGCTCTAATCCATTTCCTAAAAAATCAAACCAACCTAGCTCGTTGCAATGCAGCTTATTTTCACCTAACTGATCAATGCTGTCTATTCTAAGGCGCACCTGATCGTAACCATGTAATATAACGGGCACTATAAGCCCCACTTTGGCATACGTTTGATAAAAAAGTTCATTAGCGTGAACATTCACATCGGGTGGAGTCGGTTTTTGCTTTTCAAGCCACGTCCCGTTTTGTGCATCAAGCGTAAAAGGCGTGTCGCCATTAGCTACTAACGTTGCCGCTCGCTCAATATAATAAGGTAGGCTTTTTAACTGGCGGCGCAATTTCTCGGCATTAGGCTCTGCAACTAATCGCTGAACCTCACGCTGATAAAACGCATTACACAATTGTGCATACAACACTTTTTGTGCATCAGTTTGCCAAATTTCAACTTGCTGCTGAGCACCAAGTGACTGATTTTTAGCGACCAATAGCTGTACTCAAAAATATTCAGGTAAATGTTTTATAACACAGTATTGAATGTTTTTTAAGCGCAGCGCACTATTTAAGCGCTTGGCTTTTCACCTAATTTTGCTTTACCTGATTCTAAAAATTGCACAACCGTATTACGCTTTTTACCAATCAGCAAACTGCCATCGGCTAAAAACATAAAGTTTTGCCAATTGCGTTTAAATACATCAAACGTCGTTTCGATAATATTATCGCGCGCCATACAAAAATAAACCGTGGTATTAGCTTCCCAATCTAAAAAAGTTAAGATTGCTTCTGGTGGTTGCGCATCGCCATTTTCCCACGCATCTTGCCAATCTACTTCTTGGCTAAAGCTTTTTTCTTGTCCACACCAATCGGTGTCTTCAAAAAAATCTGGGTGATCAAACTCACGGCTCACCATGGTTGTCCAAAGTACGGCTGCACGCTCATCGCCCATAGGCTTTATTTTTGCTGCGTCTTCATCAGATACAGGTAAATCTTTGTGGCGAAAAACCCACGCCTTTTTGTAATCATCTAGCGAAATATAGTTCATAGTGTTGGCAAATTAGTTAACATTAAAAGTGCAAAGCCAAATTATACAAGAGATCAAAACATGACTACAGCAATAAAACCACTTTCCCTCAAACCAGGTATGTACCAACACTACAAAGGGCCGCAATACAAAGTTATTCACGTTGCCACCCATAGCGAAACCGAGGAACAACTTGTGATTTACCAAGCACTCTATGGTGAATTTGGAATCTGGGCACGTCCACTTAGTATGTTTTTAGAAACCATTGAAAAAGATGGAGAGGTCATACCGCGTTTTGCCTACCTTGGACCTGCCGTTTAACTATGGCATTATAACAAAATAACTTACTCCTCAGACCAGACAAGGGTACACCGTGCAATTTAATTCTACTGACAATTACATCGCAAGCAGCTCGCTAAAACAGGCAGTAAATGCGGCCATTATGCTTGAAAAACCACTTTTAATTAAAGGCGAACCCGGCACAGGTAAAACTATGCTGGCTGAGGAGTTAGCTAAAAGCTTAGATACAGTACTTATTCAGTGGCATATAAAATCGACTACTAAAGCGCAGCAAGGCTTGTACGAGTACGATGCGGTTTCGCGCCTGCGCGACAGTCAATTAGGTGACGAGCGTGTACACAATATTGGTAACTACATTGTTAAAGGTAAGCTTTGGCAAGCATTTACTCATGCAGAACTACACGGTAAACGCCCAGTGCTTTTAATTGATGAAATAGATAAAGCCGACATAGAGTTTCCAAACGATTTACTACTTGAGCTTGATAAAATGGAGTTTCATGTTTACGAAACTAATGAGCGCATTGTAGCCAAAGAGCGCCCTATTGTGATCATCACTTCTAATAATGAAAAAGAATTGCCAGACGCATTTTTACGCCGCTGCTTTTTTCACTATATTGATTTTCCTAGCAGCGATGAAATGCAGCAAATTATTGACGTGCACTACCCTAAGGTTAAGCAAGATTTAGTACGCCAAGCACTCGAAGTGTTTTTTAACCTGCGTGACGCAAACGGCCTTAAAAAGAAGCCATCCACCAGCGAATTACTCGACTGGCTTAAATTACTAATGGCTGAAGACATAGACGCTAAAACACTGCACGACAAAGCTAAAAAAGGTGGCTTAATGCCTATGTTTGGCGCATTACTTAAAAATGAGCAAGACATCAGCCTAATCGAAAAGCTCGCATTTATGAGCCGTCGTTAATATGTTAGTACAGTTTTTTTTCACGCTGCGTAAATACCGTTTACCGGTAAGCCTGCGCGAGCTACTCGATTTAATAAACGCCTTAAAAAAAGGCGTTATATTTGCCGACGTAGACGCCTTTTACCATTTAGCACGCACCATAATGGTAAAAGACGAAACGCACTTTGACCGATTCGACAAAGCCTTTAGCGACTATTTTAGTGGTATTGCTGACCTCGATTTGCTCGAGAGCTTAAAGCAACAGCACAACTTACCTGAAGACTGGCTACGTAAAGAGTTTGAAAAAAACTTAAGCGATGAAGAAAAAGCCCAACTTAAAGCTATGGGCGGACTCGATGAGCTTATGAAAACCCTAAAAGATCGTTTAGAAGAGCAACAAAAACGCCACGCAGGCGGTAATAAATGGGTTGGCACTGGCGGCACATCACCTTTTGGAGCATACGGCTACAACCCCGAAGGCGTGCGTATAGGACAAGACGGCAACCGTAACCGCCAAGCGGTAAAAGTGTGGGACAAACGAGAATACAAAAACCTCGACACCGACAGAGAAATTGGTTCGCGCACAATTAAACTCGCCCTTAAAAAACTACGTAAATTTGCCCGCACTGGCGCAAGCGACACGCTTGATTTAAACGAGACTATTCGCGCTACTGCAAAACAAGGCGGCATGCTTGATGTAAAAATGGCACCTGAGCGCCACAATGCCGTAAAAGTATTGATGCTGTTTGATATTGGCGGCTCAATGGATGACTACATTCATACCTGCGAAGAATTATTTAGCGCCGCCCACAGCGAGTTTAAACACCTAGAGTTTTACTACTTTCATAACTGTTTATACGAGAACATTTGGCAAGACAACGCGCGCCGCCATTCAAACGTAATAGACACCATGACGCTGATTAATAAATTTACCAGCGACTACAAAGTAATATTTGTCGGCGATGCCACTATGGGTCCATACGAAATAGCCTACCCTGGCGGCTCAGTAGAGCACTACAACGAAGAGCCTGGCAGTGTATGGTTATCACGAGTCACCAACCACTTTGATAAAGTCGCTTGGCTCAACCCACAACCCGTTGAACACTGGCCGTACTATCAATCAATTGGCTTTATAAAAGAGCTAATGAACAACCGCATGTATGCGCTGAGTTTAGATGGGATAAGTAGAGCGATAAAAGAGCTGAGTTAGATGCGAACTAACGACAGTTCAGTTCCTGCAGCGAACCTTCTAAGCGTATATCTGAAACTCTGTTGGGTGGCGCCTTCGGCTTAACCAACCTACCTTTTGACGTAGGTCGGATAAGTGGCGAAGCCACACCATCCGACAATAATAATGATAAATTCACCAGAAACAATCCAACTTACCACGTTAAGCTTTCTTACTAAAATGCCAATCAGCAATCACTAGAAGATAAACCCGAAGAGCTAAAGCATGAAGAAATCCAAGAGCTAGCTATGAGTAAAGTAGATAAGCGAAAAGTGCCGAGATTTGAGAAGAAGTGATAGCTATTAAGCAATGTAGGTCGGATAAGCGAAGCGCCATCCGACACAGTAAAATACCTTGCCAATTATAATCAATATTTTATGTTGTTGACTGGCTGAACTCACAGCCATAAGCGGACGGTGGTACTAACAAATAATTGCCATATATTAGATCCATCTCAATTGTTCTAATAAGTGTTTTATGATAAATTTTTCACAACTAGATGTAAAATTAAGATTTTATGCTTTTCAAATACCTACCAATTGAACGTTTAGATGTTATTGAAAAACTTTCAATTAGGTTCTCTCCATTTAAGTCTTTAAATGACCCATTTGAGTCTTCTCCACTTATTAAAACACAAGAAAACATAGATGGCACTTATGATCGTATGATAGCTAATACCTTAAAGGAAATGGATAATATATGGGAAAGTGCACCTGACGAAGAGAAAACCCCCGAAAATAAAAAGATACTTGAAAATAGTAAAAATAGTTTTGCAAATGAAATCTATAAAAAGACTAATCCTCATTCATTCGGTTTAAGTTTAATAGAGTATTTGAAATATTTGTGTATTTTGTCGCTATCAAGAACAAATTCAAACATATTAATGTGGTCACATTATGCATCGAATCATGAGGGGTATATTATAGGGTTTCATGATTCACATGCTTTTTTAAACCAAAGGAATCTAAGAGGTGAAATAGTAAAGCCCAAGCCTGTTATCTACTCAACAAAACGTCCAATTTTTAATGAAACTAATAATACATGTCTTGAATTATTTTGTAATAAATCAATAGAGTGGTCTTATGAAGAAGAAGAGCGTATTTTCTTAAACCATGTTGATGACCGCCGCTCTTATGGAAAAGATGCCTACGGAATGGACATTGTGCTATCGGATATTCCTATTGAAGCAATATCTAGTATTTATTTAGGTAGTAACTCAAACAAAGATACAGAAGAAAGGATCTTAAATGCTCTTAAATATCACAATATTTCCATACCAGTATTTAAGGCATCGATATCTAAGTCTGAATATGAAATAGAGTTTGAAAAGCTATAAAAAGACCTAGATTACCTAAGATATTACTTTCACACTTTTCTATCGTATTTAGCCAATTTCAATGACCGCTTCTCGCTCTCAGCCGCCACAAGAAAGCAATAGATCGCGTCTTTCTTTTTGTCTTTTAAAATAAATAATCCAAAGGAACTTACAACTTAGCTATATGATTTAGCGTCTCAGGATGACGTTGCACAAGCTTTAGTAATGTAATTGCTTGCCCATTAGGCGCCCTCGCTCTCAATTTTCGAACGTTCTTGCTTATGTATTCTAGATATTTCTGGAATATTCACTATTTCATCGTAAGCGTCTAGCAAAGTGCACCTGCCAGTAACTCGTCAAACCGATTAAGCTATTTCTGAATTTCAATTAGGAGATA